>CAYZGB010000106.1:0-7524 GCA_964477915.1 uncultured Melioribacter sp.
TGTCATTTCGAACCCCAAGTGCAACTTGTTGCCGAGGGGTGAGAAATCTTAAAAAACATAAAAAAGATTTCTCCAAAGCCTCCTTCATCGGCTTTGTTCGAAATGACAGCAAAAAAACTAAGTCCCGTAGGGACCATATCATTGTAGAAAAAAGTTGAAAGAGAAAAACCAAAGCTCCGTAGGAGCGAAACAAAAACGAAACAAAGTTTTGGATATTATTTCCGTCCCAAATATAATTTGGAATGAACTAAAAACAAATGCTGAATTTTTCGGAGATTGCCACGTCCCGAGTTGTTATCGGGGCTCGCAAAGACAAGATTTTTCATACGTGAATTCGTGGCAATTTTTTTCTACAAATTCTTGTATTACAAATCTGTGCTACGATATTGACACAAAATAAATAATTGAAAAACTCTTTGCTTTTATCAAAATTATTATTATTTTAGAATTATTATTAAATAATAATATTCAATAAAATAATTACGAGGTAAAAAATGCACGAAAAAAGTATTGAATTGTTAAACAAAGCTGTTGCGGATGAACTTTCTGCTGTTCATCAGTATATGTATTTCCATTTTCATTTAGATGATATGGGATTGGATTTACTTGCGGGTTTATTTAAGAAAACCGCAATTGAAGAAATGATTCACGTTGAAAAACTTGCAGAAAGAATTTTGTTTCTAAAAGGCGATGTTGAAATGGTTGTTGCCGAAGAAGTTAAAAAAATTACCGATGTAGAAGAAATGCTTAAACTTGCGGCATCGATGGAAAAACAAAGTGCAAAAGATTACAACATTTGGGCAAACGAATGTTCGCAAAATGCCGATTCTGTTTCCAAAACACTTTTCGAAGAATTGGTTGCAGATGAAGAACGCCATTTCGATCAATTTGAAACCGAACTTGAAAATCTTAAAAATTACGGCGATCGTTATCTTGCATTGCAATCAATTGAAAGAAGTAAAAATATTTCGGCGAGATAATTCTAAAAAGGTGGAAAACAGTAATTGCTTTTCCACCTTTAATTTTTATTGGATTAAAAGATTCTATTTGTCATCTTTAACTCAACTCCGCTAAATTCCGGTTCGTAACGACAAACTCCACCGACGCAAATATTTCCTGCGTGTCGTGAACCAATCAAGAGCGAAACTTCCGAACCATTGAAAATATTGTACGTAATCATTCCAAACGCCCAGAAATGCCTTTGAATATTGCCCGTGGTTGGTTCTTTGGTCTGCATTTCTCCAACGAAGGAAAAAACAAGATTTGGAGAACGCAACCATTCCAAAGTAATTACATCATCGTAATATTTTTCGAGCGTAGAAATAACTTTAACTTGCTGATGCTCTAATACAAAACGCAAGGTATTTTCGTCATTGATGTAATATCTTCCTTCAAAGATTGGTGTGTAATTTTCGGTGTTTGCCGAAAGTTCCTTGCTGTAACCGAATGCAATGATTGTCATAAAACGTTCCCAATCTTTGTGCAATTGTGCATAAGCTTCTGTTAATTGTGTACGCACTGCATTGTGTGTTCCGCGAATTATTTGGTAAAACGAATTTTGGCCAAGTGTTTTGGTAATGCCGAAATTTGCTTTGAAATCCAACGAGGAATCAAACACATAATTTACTGCAATTTGCCCGCCTTGTTCATTATCTTGGTTTAAAGCGTGTGGGTGGCGATTTAACAAAATGTAAGAATAATCTTGTGTTGTTGATGGCGGTGTGTTGTAAATTACCGTTCCGTCGTAACTTGTGAATTTGAAATTATCGTAAAATTTATATTCCGTAGAAACAGAAAAAGAACCGAAATAAAAATTGAGATTGCCGTAAATCCCACGACCAATAATATTGCGGTTTATTTGTTTTTGTAAATCGTAATTTTGTTTTACCGCATATTCTCCGTAAATATCAAAATTGCGGAAGCGTGCGGAATAACGTGCCGAAACAAGAGTTGTGGTTGCAACGCCTTCCAAATACGGGCGATTGCTTGCAACCGAAAACCCGAATTTCATTTTTCTAATTCCGCGGAATTCTAAATCTGCCGCGTGTAAAATATCTTTCCGTTCTGCCTTCGAATTTTCCGCCATTCCCGAAAATGCCGTTAAATAAAAGCCTCCGTATCGTGCGTAAAATTTTGCACCGAGCAAATTATTGTCCACGCGTATATTTCTGTTTTCGAAAATTTTTACTACAAGTCCTCGCCCGAAAATGGAATAAAAATTACCCGCCGTAATATCGAGTCCGCGTTTACGTTTACCGAGCGTTGTTTTCAAATAAATAAAATCAATGCCTGAAAATTTTTCTTTACCTCTGCTGATTGCAGGATTTGGGTCATTCGGTTGAAAAGTAACAAGTCGTAAACCGCCTGTAAAAATCCCGTAACGGTAATCGGCATTAAACCAATCTTCAAAAATTTCACGTTTTAATTCTTGGTCGTAAGAATATTTCATTTGGTTCGAAAGCGAAAGACCCGAGGGCAAATCAAACGATTGGGAAAAGTATTTTTGATTTACAAAAAGAGATAAAACAACAAGCAACAAGAAAATTTTCTTCATCTATTTTTCTCCGAGAAGTTCATTGATTTTTTGTTCAACTAATTTTTCGTCACCCTTTTTGTAACCGGAATGCGAATAAACAATTTCCCCTTTTGAATTAAGAATGTAAGTGTGAGGAACAACGCGGACGTAATAATCGCGGGCAACTTCGTTATCGGTATCGAGAAGAACGGTAAAATTGTAATTGTTTGCACGAATAAATGGAATCACTTTTGCAACACTGCGTTCGTTGTCTTCCGAAATAGCAAGTAATTTCAAGCCTTTGTTTTTGTATTCATCGTAAATGTTTTGGTAATATTTCATTTCTTCGACACAAGGCTTACACCACGTTGCCCAAAAATTAATTATTACGGGACCATCACCAAGAAAATCAGACAATGCAACGTCATCGTCATTAATTGTTTGAAGTTCAAAATCCGGTGCTTGTTTTTTTACGGAATTTTTATTTTGTGAATAAGTACCAACACTAATTAAAAGTAAAAATATAATAGCGTATTTCATTTTCTTCTCCAAAATCTTTTAGATGTAAAAAAAAGATTTTTAATCTTAACATTTGCATAGATTTCAAATTCTATTTAATCAAAATCATTTTCTTCGTTGCAATAAAATCACCGGCTTGAAGTGTGTAAAAATAAACGCCGCTGTTTAATTTGCTTGCATCAAATTTTACGGAATAATTTCCGGGCGATTGTTTTTCGTTAACAAGCGTAGCAATTTCACGTCCGAGAACGTCGTAAATTTTCAATTGAACATTTTGTACGGGCGTCCCTACGTTTGGAATTGAATATTCAATTGTTGTAGTAGGATTAAACGGATTCGGATAGTTTTGATGCAAAACAAATTGAACCGGTTCTTCGTTCTCTACGTTGTTAGGAATTGAACTTGTTCGAAATTCAAAATCGTAAAAAACCGAGGGATTATCGAGAGATGCAATTTTAATTGAAACATTTCCGCTATCGGGATTTGCATCCGTAAAAATGTGAAGCGAAACTTCCGCAGTATCTCCGGGTTCAATTGGCGAACTTCCGAAATCGCGTGTTGTTGCAATACTATCGATTGCCGGCGAAAAACAAAAAGTGAAACAAAGCGACGAACTCCAACCCGTCGGAATATTGTTAGCGGTTCTTTTAATGTAAACCGAAAGATTTTGTGTTCCGGTGTTTATTATTTCCATTGTAAAAATTACTTCGTCATTTAATTGCGATTGCACAAATTGATTGCTTGTTTCAACTTCAAAGGATTGTGAATAAGTCAATGATGTGAAAAATCCGAGAATAAATAATAGCAATAATTTCTTTTTCATTTTTCCTCCTTTATTAAGGTTGAGGCTAAGGTTAAGGTTGAGATAAATTAAATTTTAATCTTTTTTTAAAGAACTAATTATTTTATTTAATTCGAAATTTATGTCGTTTAATATTTTCGAAATATTTTTTACGTTTTCTTCGCTAATGTACCCTACACGCCTTCCGTATTCAAGGTGGCTTTTAGTTTCATTTAGCGAACCTCTTGGAAAAAAATAAAATCTAATTTTTTCATTTGTATGATTTCTCCCAAAAGCCTCGGCAATATTTGCCGAGATACTTAACGCCGAACGTCTGATTTGAGACGTAAAGCCATAATCTTCTTTTCTAGGAAGATTATCGGTTATTGTAAAAATTAATTCAGCAACATTCATTGCCAATTTCCAAACATTCATATCTTTAAAATCTTTATACACAACAATCCTATTTAATTCTCAACCTCTACCTTAACCTTAACCTAAAAAATTACTTCATCAAAATCATTTTCTTCGTTGCAACAAAATTGCCTGCTTTTAATGTGTAGAAATAAATTCCACTTGGCAAATTGTTTGCATTAAATTTTACGGAATAATTTCCGGGCGATTGTTTTTCGTTTACAAGCGTAGCAATTTCACGTCCGAGAACGTCGTAGATTTTCAATTGAACATTTTGTATGGGCGTCCCAACGTTTGGAATTGAATATTCAATTGTTGTTGTTGGATTAAACGGATTCGGATAATTTTGTTTAAGCGTAAATTTACTTGGTAAAGAATTATTTTGATTATTAACATCTGTTAAGCCAAACCAAGCGTAAGAATTTGCGACAAGTGCATTACGTGCAGATTCCGTACTTACTTGTTCCAATCCAATTCCCAAATAAACGGTTTTGTAATTTCTACCTTGATTTTTCACTGCTGCAAATGAACGATTTGAATATTTTAAAATTACAGTTGCACCGTTTCCGTTTGCTGAAATGCTTTCGGGATAAAGAGCGTGAATTGACGAAAGATTAAATGATAATCCGTCAGTAATCGGGTCACCGGCAATTCCTTGTAATGACGTACTTCCGGCATTATCGGCAACGTAATTTGCTCCAAGGTAATTGTGGTAAAAATCTTTTGCCGCTTGGAAATTACTTGTTCCGCTTGCATCGAAAATATCCCAACCAATGTCTTGTCCGGCAATAAATAAATTTCCGCCTTGGTCAAGATAAGATTGTAAGAAAGTAATTTCACGAGGTACGAAAGCAGGGAAACCCCAAGCAGTGTTCCAATAAATTGCTCCCCAACCGTAATCTAACAATGCATCGCCAAGTGATGAAACGGCACTTCTATCGAGTAAACTATATTCGATGTTTGCATTTGCCAAAGCGGTTTCGAAGTAAGTTTCGTATGGGTCGCCGCCGTCGGCGTCAATTAAAAGCACATTCCCATTCGGTGAAAATTCCATATTGTTAGAGCTAAATCCGTATTGATAAGGGTCATCAATATTTTGAGGGAAAATAACGATTTTGCCTGTCCCGGATGTTTCACCAACATTGATTGTTAAACGAAAGCCTAAAGAATCGTACGGAGGAATTACAGAATATTCTTCAGTGTTATTCGGATCGAGAAGTTCGAATGTTGCAGACCAATCCGACGGAATATCGAATGAATTATTAACAAATTGCACGTGCATAGTATCGGGATTTTGATTTATGACGTAAAAATTCTTTTGGATTGTTTCGTTAGGTTGAACGATTTCGGCAAATGGAGAATCGCCTTTTGTAAAGAAAGTCGGCATATCAATATTTGCTTGAATTACGCTTTTGTTGTTATCGTTCTGAACCCACGAAACCACCGCTAAATCATTAGCATTCCAAACACTAAAATCAATTGGGTACGAATACGAAAACGTTAAAGTATCTCCGGCTGTTAAATTTCCGAGAGTTTCGCCACTTGTACTTGGTAACATTTTCCGGAAAACATCGTTAAATATTTTTTCGCCGTTACTTCCGGGCGGTGTAGTGTAAACAATTCTTCTTTCGATTATTGCGTTGCGTAACTTTAAATTGCCAGTTACATTGTTACCAACAATTACTTTAACTGTAAATTTTACGCTATCCGATGAAGGAATGCGTTCGATATTTATCCAAATAGGGGAACCTTGTGCAATTTCTTCTTCCATTTGATTTCGGATTGTTTGGGCATTTCCGGGAACACCGACAACTTCGCCGTCCATTGTGTAAGTCGGAACGCCGTTAATTCCGTAGTAGTTTATTCTATCGGCATTTTCAGTAGCGTTGTAACTGTACATCGGGTCGGTTCCGGGCCACCAAGCGTGATAACGAACCGTTACCGCTCCACCGAACGAATGTTCAACAAATTCTTGTAAATTCGGATTATTTGCCGCACAAGGTCCGCAGCTTGCGTTTGTTGCTTCTTCAACAAGAGCAATTCTTCTAAATTGTGCATTTGCGGCAAAAGAAAGAATAATTAAGAGTAAGAACAACTTTTTCATCATAACCTCACGTATTTATTTGATATTTGTTTGTAAAATTTCTTTGGTAATTTTGTTTTGAATAAATGAAACAACCGAATAATTATCATCGGTTAATCCGTAAGAATTGGGCACGGAAAAATTAAACGAATTTCCTGTAACCGCAATGCCGTCAGCCGTTGGAAGCATTTCAACTACAACATTTTCGAATTCGGTTTCGCCATTACTTCCGGGCGGTTCGCTAAAAGTAACTCTATTTTTAATCAAAACTGTAAAGAGGTAAAGATTAGTTAAATCAACAGAAGTAGGATAATTAAGCGAAACGGAAATTTTAACACTATCAGTAGTAAGATTTTTTTCGATTGAAATTCGGAAATCGCTCGAATTTTCAAGGGTGAAATTAATAGCGTTTGCAATATCTACTGAATCTGTTGATGTTGGGCGATTGTTCCCATCTACAATTGTTGTTGGAGCAAATAAAACATTGTAGAACGAAATACGGGAATCGAAAATGTTACTGTTTGCCAAATAAAACGGGTCGTTGGGCGAAGGGAAATTTGTTGCAAACCTTAACACCACAAGTCTCCCGTCCGAAAAATCGCCGGAAAGCATATTGCGAATTATTTCGCCGGAAGTTACACACGGATCGCAACTAACGTTTGCAAAATCTTCAAGCAAAACTTTTTTTGTGCTATTTGTTGCAAAAGAAAAAAATAAATCCGTTGTTTCGTTTTCCGTTACAACTACCGATTTTTCGGGTGTTTGAATTGTATCGTGTTTTAAGAAAACCGAATGTGTGCCGGTCTCAACACTTAAAATCGAAGGCGAAAATTTACCGCTGAAATTTCCGTCAAGAAAAATTTTTATTGAATCAACAGAACCGTCCAAATTAGACGAAACACTGATTTTTCCGTACGTTTGCTCAAGCGGATTTTGTGGTGGATTTGTTTCGCACGATTGGAAAAAGAAGAGGATTTGAAAAAAGATTATTACTTTTACAATTTTTTCTTTCAATGAAAAACTCATAAAATACCTTGGTTTATTGAGAAAGGAGGAAATATTATGGCTACAAACAATATAAAATTTTGCATTTCTTATTAATACTTTAATTAAATACGAACCATTTTGCAGCCACTATTCAAAGATAATTGCGAAAGCGTAATAATACAAATAAAAAAAGGTAACAAGCATAATTCTTCATTGCAAGTATGC
>CAYZGB010000107.1:0-7257 GCA_964477915.1 uncultured Melioribacter sp.
CCCGGGGATTGCTCGCCTTCCGATATCAACGGAAGACTTGCAATGACAATTTGGGAACAACCAAGGACGAAAGACAACGGACAAAATCAGTTCAGTGTTCACAGCTCGCTGCTCACGAAAAAATCCGTGCAAATCCTATTAAATCCGTTTCATCCGTGTTCTATTTCAAGAATAAAACTAAAAATCGAATCCGAAAGACCAATAATAAACGGGCTTTGACCAGCCTCGCAAATCGTAACGCCAAGCAACATCCCAACGCCACATAAAGAGGAAATACGTTCTCAATCCGAAACCGGCTCCGGCTAATAAATCATTAAAGACCGGTTTACCACTCGGCAATCTTCGAATTAATCTTAAATCTTTATCTTTAAACCAAGCTGAACCGGCATCGATAAATGCAGCGCCGAGAATATTTTGAAATACAACGGGTAGTTCGCCGGTTAGCAATGCTCGGATAAACGGGAAACGGAATTCTAAATTAAGCAGTGCATATTTGTTTCCAATACGTTCGGAATAACGATAACCGCGTAATGGCAATCCTGCGGAAAGAAAAACAAAATCCGAAGGACGAGTAAGCGGAATTGTAGGCGTTGCCCAATCGCGATTTAACCAACCTTCCGTTCCGCCAATAAAAAAACGCTGTGGATTTGCTCCGCCGGAATATCCGCCGGAAAATCGGACAACAAACGAATTATCGAAAAAGAAACGGAAGTAATGTCGAAAATCCCATTTTACTATGTAAAATGCTTGCTCGGGATGAATAAGTCCGAGATTGCCAAGTAAATCCACACGATAGCGAGTTCCTTGAATTGGCGAATAATATCCCCACATTGTATTATCGAAAACAAACGCAATGCCCGGTACAAAGTAATATTCGTGAACAACCGGAATTGAAAAATCATCGAGGTTTTCATCGGTAAGTTCCATAAATGCAAAACTTCCGTTTAAACGGAAAAATCTATTAAACGGATAACTTGCTTCGACGGTAAAACTCAAATTTTGAAATCTATTCAAATCGATGTAATATGTTTGCGGACTCAAAACATAAACAAATCGTGCAGTATGGAAAATCTCAAATTTCCAATCGAGACGCTTTGGTAAATAATAATAGGCTAATCCGTAATCGCTGTTTTTCAAATCCATTTGTAAACCGAGTGCTCCGGCAAGCTGATGATCGCCGAGAACATCGCTGAAAGTCATCATCGTGTAACCGAGCAAGCCATAGTAAGAACTGAACGTCATACTTGCGTTTACCAAATCCGGCGTAAAATGAACTTTGTATTTTTTTACAGCGTAATTGCCGTTTTTATCAAGATTTTCGGTAAATATTTTTTCTTGATATTTGCGGGAAGAATCAACAGTAATTACAGTATCGCGTCCGAAAATGTAGTGCGAATAATCGGGAACACTTGGTGTGGTTTCGTCAATGTAAGTTCCGGTAAAAATATCTTCTTCTTTTGTAGAATCAGTAGCTACTTTATTTTCTTGTATTGTTGAATCAAGGGATGTACTATCGGGAAGAATATCTTCGGTTAAAATTTTGGAAAGAGGCATAATTATCGTATCGCCAAGTGTGGATGCTTTGCTTGTTAGTTCGGACATAAATTTGGTCATCTGTAAAGTATCGCCAACCGGCTCGATTTCGAAAGGATTTAGAATTTCGAAAATATCGTACGCTTCGTTAAAATGCGTTGAAAAAACAAGCTTTTTAGCATCGTACGAAAGTGATATTTGATTAATTTCGTTAAGTGAATTTGTTATTGGTTTGGCAGGTAAATCGAGCAAATTAGAAACGGAATCTTCGGATGACAATTCAATTCTTTTTTTGTAAAGGTTATTAATCCCGTTTTTATCCGAAATAAAAATAATCTCCTTCCCATCGGATGAAAAAACGGGCATCATTTCGTCGCTGTATTTCCAATCGGTTAAGCGAGTTATTTTGCGGGTTGAAATATCTATTTTGTACAAATCGAGTTGCGAGTAGTCGAAATTTACTATTCGGAAATTTTTCGGTAGCGTTTTGTCATTAACAAAATTTTTTCTATCCGAAGAAAATAAAATCGTTTTGTTATCGGGTGAAAATCGCGGTAGTCTATCGGTAAAAATATCGTTGGTTAAATTTATCAACGAATCCGTTTCGAAATCATAATAATATATATCTGATTGTTTTCCGTCTGCGGCTGAAAATGCTAATTTAGTTCCATCTTGCGACCAAGTTAGCGAGCCGATAGTACGCATTTTAATCGGTAAAAATTCCGTTTTTTCCGTTTCGGTATTGTAAATTGTTATTTGATCAAAACCTTCGCTTTTGCTTGAAAAAGCAATTCGCTTGTTATCCGGTGCCCAAGTTATTAGTGGGAAAAGAATATTTAATTCCTCAAAATCAATTGTGTTGCCGGTTTCAATAATTTTCTCGACGTTTTCACCATCGGCATCCATTATGTAAATATCGTAATAAATATCTCTATCGGAAATAAAAACAATTTTATCACCACGCGGCGAAATTGCCGGACTTGTATTGTAATAGCCTTTGTTCTTCTTCGCATTTGTTAATCGTTTTGCAAATTCGTCAGGGTCTTTTCTGTAAGCAACTTCGGGCCAATAGATTTTCTTCAACCATTTTTTCCAGCGTGTGTTTAATTCTTTTAAATCAAGCCCAATCGAAAGTTTAACTCCGCGTTCGTAACTGCCTACATCTTTTGCTTTTTTTAATATTTCTCCAACCTTTGCTCTACCGTAATTTCGTGCAATAAAATAAAAGAGTGCTTCGCCACCGCGATAAGCGTAATATCCGCCAAGTCTTTGAACATCGGGAAGATACTCGTTAATAATTGCGTCGCGAATAAACATATCGCTATTTGTTTCCCACGTGGAGGAAAGAAATTCCGCCATTCCTTCGTGAACCCAAATCGGAAGATTGAGTTGGATATTGTGTGAAATTGCATTTTGAATGGAACCGCCGTAAATCATATCTTGCATTACAGCGTGAACAAGTTCGTGATGAATTACGTGGCGATATTTTTTCCAATCGCCTTCAAACGGAATAACGACGCGGTTTTTAAACGGTTCGGTAAATCCGCCAACGCCGGTAGATAAAAATGATTCGGTTGTATTGGTTTGGGAAAATTCATTGTGTGAATCGTAAAGAATTATCGTAATGCGATTTCTGATTTGATAATCCAAATCCTTATCAATTTGCTTCAAAGCATCTTCGGAAGCTTTAACAATAAAATCCGCAATAGTGAAACCATCTTGATCGAAAAAAATATTGAAATGCTTTGTTTCTACGTAATACCAATCGTGATTGCGATATTGAATTTTATTTTGTCCGAATTGCGGAAAGATTGAAGAAGCAATAAAAAACGATATGATAAATATTAGTTTTTTCATTAAGGCAATTAATTTCGAAATAATTAAACGTAATAATTTATTTTTTGTTTCCAATAATCAAATCGGCAAATTCGCGGAATGCTCCTTCCCCGCCCTTTCTTTTACAAACGTAATCTACTTTGGATTTGATTGCATCAACGGCATCGGAAGGACAAGCGGAAAATCCGACAGCGTTAATTATTTCCAAATCGTTTACATCATCGCCAATGTAAGCAACATTCTCGAGGGTAAGATTTAGTTCTTTAATTTGATTTTTAAGTTCGGTGAGTTTTTCCCAAGTACCGGTAATTAAAAAATCGGGTTTTATTCTTTTTGCACGTTCGGTAATAAATCCGGTTTTATCGGTTGTAATTATTCCGGTTAAAAATCCGGATTGTCGTAACAAATGAAAGCCCATACCGTCTTTTACGTTAAATTTCTTCAGTAAAATTTCTTCTTCGGTGTAATAAAAACCGCCATCCGTTAATACGCCATCAACATCTGTAACAATAAGTTTAATGTTTTTTAAGTTCATTTTACTCATACAATAAAAATCCTTCTCTAATATTTAATTAATTGTTAACAAAATTCTAACAAAAAAAACTTTTCAGTTTTTCAATTTTTTATTATGTTTTGCTATTGCAAAAATAACAATGAATTAGTGATTAATAAAAAAATAAATATTCCAACGGGATCACTAAATAACTCAAATTTTTTCGGGAGTGTAATGAAGTCTTTTTTTACCGAAAATTTTTTCCCATTCTCCATTTCGAAAACATTTATTTTAAACAAATTAACTTATCAATCAACAAAACAAAAGGGAAGTTCTATGGCTAAGACTTACAAACTTCTGGTCTTTGCGATGTTATTATTAACATCTGCAATGTTTGCTCAAAAGTACACCATTTCCGGTACAGTAAAAAATGCCGACAATGGTGAAAAACTTATCGGTGCAAACGTAGTTGTAAAAGGCACTTACATTGGTGCTGCTACAGACGCAAACGGTCACTATTCTTTCAAAGTTGATCCTGGCAAATACACTATCGTTTGTAGCTACATTGGTTTCGAAACCAAAGAAGTTAACGTTGATGTTAACAACAACGTTGAAGTTAACTTCAATTTACGAGACAAACAATTCTCATTGAATGTTACGGTACTTGCTGATCGTGCAAAGGAACAAGAAACACCTGTTGCATTCTCAACCGTTGAGAAAAAAGATATGGAATTGAAACTTGGTTCCCAAGATATTCCAATGGTTTTGAATACCACTCCTTCAGTTTATGCAACACAACAAGGTGGTGGTGCTGGTGATGCACGTATTAACGTTCGTGGTTTCAACCAAAGAAACGTTGCTGTAATGATCAATGGTGTTCCTGTAAACGATATGGAAAACGGCTGGGTTTATTGGTCAAACTGGGATGGACTTGGAGATGCTACTTCTTCAATTCAGTTACAAAGAGGTTTGACCGCTGTTAACTTGGCAACTCCTTCTATCGGTGGTACATTGAACATTATTACCGATCCTACCGCTCACGATTTAGGTTTTAGCTTCAAGCAAGAATTTGGTAGCGGTGCATTCTTGAAATCGAGCCTTTACGGACATACTGGTTTGATTAACAATAAATGGGCAATGACTCTCGGTATCGTAAGAAAAGTCGGTGACGGCGTTATTGACAAAACTTGGACGGACGCTTGGGCATACTACTTTGGTGCATCTTATAATATTAATGAAAATAACCGTTTGGAATTGTATGCAGTTGGTGCTCCTCAACGTCACGGACAAAACCTTTACAAACAAAATATTGCTGCTTACAGCCACGATTATGTAAAAGATTTAGTTGATATGCCTGATTCCGATTGGGCTGCTTATTTTGCTCGTTTCCCCGAAAGAGGAAGAAGATACAATCAAAACTGGAATTATGTTGATCCTTCCTACAAAGGAAAACAATTCTGGAATGGTTCTACCGGTGACAGACATGATCCTAATTTCATTAACGAAAGAGAAAATTACTATCACAAACCACAAGTTAACTTGAACTGGTATTCAAATCTTTCCCAAAAATTCAGTTTATACACCACTCTTTATTACTCAGGTGGAACAGGTGGTGGTAGCGGTACTTATGGACACTTGAAATGGGATTACAGCGGTCCTTCGAGAATTGCTGACTGGAATGCTACAATAGCTCAAAACTCTGCTAATTACGACTCCACAATTGGTGCTAATGTTTCGAAAGGTATTTTGAGAAACAGCGTTAACAAACAATGGACTGTTGGTTTATTGGCAAAAGCCATTTACAAAATGAATGACGAAGTAAGAATGACCCTCGGAATTGATGGTCGTATCGCACAAATTGAACACTATCGTGAAGTTCGTGACCTGCTCGGTGGTGATTACTATTTCTATAATGGAAATGAATTTGAATCAGGTAATCAGTACTACAAAAAACTCGGTGATATAATTGCTTATCACAACACTAACGATGTAAACTGGTTCGGTGCTTACTGGCAAACCGAATATTCCACACCTATTTTCACTACTTACGGAACTTTGGCTTGGTCAACAATTAAATACAAATTTACCGACCATTTCCACAAAGGACCAAACGGTGGCGAACTTGTTTTGGAACCAAGTTGGTACAATGGTTATCAAATTAAAGCCGGTGCAAGCTACCGCTTTACTCCTGAATTTTCGGTATTCGGTAACTTCGGTTATGTTTCCAAAGTGCCGATTTTCGACGCAGTTATTGATGACCGCCACGGAGTATTTACCGATAATCCGGCAAACGAAAAATTCTTAAGCTTTGAAGCTGGTGTAAATTATACACTCAAAACCTTAACTGTAAAAGTTAATGGATATTACACAAGCTGGAAAGACAGAGCACAAAGTAAATTCGTTCAATTGAACGATAGTACTTACGGTTTGGTATTCTTGACCGGTATGAACTCCACACATATGGGTCTTGAAGCAGAAGTTGCTTATCAACCAGTTCGCTTCTTCCGCTTTGACGGTGCATTCTCCTTCGGTAACTGGAAATATGCAAACGACGTTTCCGGTACTTACAAAAACTATGAAAGCGATAGCACCGTTGTTAAAACATACAACTTCTACGTAAACGGATTGAAAGTTGGTGATGCTCCTCAAACTCAATTGGCATTCGGATTTTCTTTCTATCCAATCAAAGGCATGACTTTACAAGCAACTTATCGTTACAATGCAAACTTCTATGCTGATTGGGATCCGTTTAGCAGAACCGACGAAAATGATAGAGCTCAAAGTTGGCAAGTTCCGAATTACGGATTACTCGATTTCCACTTCCGTTACACTTTGCCGTTTGAACTTGCTGGTATGAGATTACAATTATTTGCTCACGTATTTAATGCAACTAATGAACTCTACGTTTCCGATGCAAGAGACGAAAGTCATTACAATGCTTGGAGCGGTGGAAAAAAACACAGTGCAACAAGAGCGGAAGTTTTCGTAGGGATGGAAAGAACTTGGAATGCAGGTTTCTCTATTCGCCTGTAATTTCTATCAATAGATTTACAAAAAAGCCTCTTCTATCGAAGAGGCTTTTTTTATTTTACACACTTTATTATTAAACTTTCTACTGTAACCTAACCCTACAAACAAAACTGATTTTCAGTTGAACTTTATAGGACATTGTAAAACAGAAATCCGCGAATTTGCTAATAAAAAAAATTAAACTAAAAGTTCATAAAGTTCTAAAATGGTCATTACGAGCGAGCGGAGTTTGTGAAGCAATCTCCAATGTATTTAGCAATGTTTTTTACCTCCGAACGAAATTGTATTTCGTTTGGAACTAACACTCGAAACTTTGTTTCGTTTGTTTGATTTTATTTTATTTTATTTTATTTTATTTGAGTTTC
>CAYZGB010000108.1:0-7199 GCA_964477915.1 uncultured Melioribacter sp.
AATGTTCTTCCGAGTGTAGCGATACCGATTTATCGGGGTTTGAAATGACAAAATAGGGAAAGGTAAATACAACAAACTGTCATTTCGAGTATCCCGATGTAATCGGGATGCGAGAAATCTTGAACGGATAAATTATTGTTTTTAAGATTTCTCTCTCCACACAACTACGTTGTGTTCCGTTCGAAATGACAAAATAGTGAAAGGCGTTGGAACAAGTTGTCATTTCGAGGAATAAGTCCGCTTGCGGACGAATGACGAGAAATCTTAAAATAGATTTATTGGTTGAGTTTTAGAAAATTAAAATGATAAAATTCATGAAATCTTTATTATCCGTGTAATCCGTGTTCTTTTTAACAAATAAATTATAACTAACATTTTTACATTAGGGAGGGAAAATGAGAAAACCCCAGCGTTTTATGACATTACACCGCCACATACTCGAGGGCGAAAGAAAGCACCCTGAAGCAACTGGCGAACTTTCCGCATTACTTGCCGATTTGGCACTTGCGGCAAAAGTAATTTCACTCGAAGTAAACAAAGCCGGATTAATTGATATTCTCGGATTTACCGGTGATGTAAACGTTCAAGGCGAACAAGTTAAAAAGCTTGATATTTACGCACACGAAACCATTGTTTCGGCAATGGATCACGGCGGACACCTTTGTTTAATGGCTTCGGAAGAAGAGGAAGATATTATTCATATTCCCAAACATCACAGAATAGGGAAGTACGTTTTGCTTTTCGATCCGCTTGACGGCTCGTCAAATATCGATGCAAACGTAAGTATCGGTACTATTTTTTCTATTTACAAACGAATTTCCCCCGAGGGAACGCCCGGCACATTGGAAGATGCATTGCAAAAAGGCGTAGAACAAGTTGCAGCCGGTTACATTGTTTATGGTTCAAGCACAATTTTCGTTTACACAACCGGCGAAGGTGTTCACGCGTTTACGCTTGATCCTGCCGTCGGTGAGTTTTTGCTTTCGCACGAAAATATTCGCATTCCTGAAAAAGCCAATATTTACAGTGTTAACGAAGGTAATTACAAATATTGGCACACCGGATTGAAAAAATACATTAAACATATTCAGGATGCCGACGACCGCGGGGAAAAGCCGTATTCCGCACGTTACATCGGTTCTATGGTCGCAGATATTCACCGCAATTTGCTTTACGGTGGAATTTTTATTTATCCTGCGGATAAACGTCATCCCAACGGAAAATTACGTTTACTTTACGAATGTAATCCGATGGCATTTATTGTTGAATCCGCAGGCGGTAGAGCAATTGACGGCAAACGAAGAATACTCGAAATTCAACCGGAAAAATTGCACCAACGTGTACCGATTTATATCGGAAGTAAGGAAGCAGTTGATATGGTGGAAAAATTCTTGAAAGAATATGAGAATGAAGATTAGCAAATTTTGAATATACTCATTAAAAGAAAACCCCCGAAACTTCGGGGGTTTTTATTTGGCGGTAAAAATGAAATGACCGGAAATTTATTTTGGATTTTACTTTAACAAAATCATTTTCTTCGTCGCAACAAAATCACCGGCGCGTAACGTGTAGAAATAAATTCCGCTTGGTAAATTGTTTGCATTGAATTTTACTTTATATCGACCGGCTTCTTGTTTACCGTTTACCAATGTTGCAACTTCGCGTCCCAATACATCGTAAATTTTTAATTGTACGTTTTGAACGGAGTTTTTTGGTATTGAATATTCTATCGTTGTTGAAGGATTAAACGGATTCGGATAATTTTGGCTTAATTCGAATTTTTCCGGTGTGCCAATATTTACCTCAACAATATCGGAATATTTGTAAGAGCCGTCAATATCTATTTGTTTTAATCTGTAAGAATATTTTCCGCTTTGGGAAACAATATCGGTAAAGGAATATTCTTTTGGCGAGTTGCTCGTTCCATTACCTTTAACAAAACCGATAGTGTTCCATTCCGAACGCTGATCGCTGAACGCTGATCGCTGGATTTCAAATCCATAATTGTTAACTTCCGTAGCGGTTTGCCAATTGAGCAAAACATTGTTCCCGTTAACATTTGCAGTAAAAGATGTGAGTTCGACGGGAACGGCACTGTCGTCTTCTTCCCAAGCAACCCCGTTGTTTAACGTAGCATCGGTGCCACTCGGAACATTAACGGTATTAGTTCCGCTTCCCTCGTCAAAATGGAATAGTGCAGCCGTATTGTCATTAGTCATATATCTATTATCTGACCAGTTTGTATGTAATTCGGAAGGAGTTATCGCTACATTAAGCATTCTAACTTCGTCAATATAACCGCCAAAATATGAAGATCCATTTCCTTTTTGTCCAATATATAAATTATCATTATTTGAAGAACTTGGCATTGCACGATTTGAATATCCACCCGTAGTTGTAACATCCGTTCCGTTTACATATAGCTTTAATGTACCGTCAGTTGAATTATTAATTACGGCAATATGGTTCCACGCATCCAATGTTAATGTTGCGTCTCCTTCTGTATTGTAATATTTCCAAGATGAACTTCCCTTATCATAAACTTGAAAATACCAATCTTCAACTTTACCGTCATTGTTACCGTCGTACATCACAATGGCAAAAGAGTAATAGCGTTGAAAAACTCTGTCGTATTCTGCAACGACACCGTCTCTTGGATAAATCCACGCTTCTAGGGTATAATCGGTAGCGCCGTCAAGTTTTCCTAATGTAGCATCATCAGTGTATTTAACATAGTCATTACTTCCGTCGAAAGAAAGATAATAATAATTTCTTCTCATAATATAATCGTGGGAATTATCACTGTTCGGAGTATAGTTATCATCAAGTGTATAGCCTTGATAATGATTATTAAATGTAATTGCCCCTTGTGTAGTAGTGTTTGTAAACAAATCGTTCGGTAATCCGCCAGAAATATATCCACCGTCCCAATCTTCTTCAACGTACATTAATACTTTTATTTCGGAAGGAGAACCTAAATCGCTACGCGAAATCGAAAGTTCCCAGTAACCGCTTCCTTTATAGTTACTTGTTGTAATTGTTGCATCCGTCCAACCTTTTGCGTTAGAAAATTTTCGTTTGTATTCGCTATTGTCAACGGTTTTGAAAGCATAGTGATAATCTGCGTTAAAAGGTAATGTCGGATCCCAACGCCAAGTTTCGCCGTCGGTTGTGCCGTTACCTCCAACAGGGTCGGTATCGATGTAAATATGATAAACGCGATTGTTATCCGTAACGGTACCTGAGGGAGTGCTTCCACTTAAACCCACGTAAATATAATCCGCATCCCAAGTTATGTAAGCATACAAATCACTACCGCTTGTTGTTTCGAATTTCTCATCCGAATCTGTAAAGTCATTTGTGCCATCGATAGTAATCGTGTGGTAGGTTTGTGAAAAAGCTTTCCCGAAAAAAAGCACAACAACGAAAAACAAAAAAAGTAATTTTTTATACATAGTGTACCTCTAATTTAATTGATGAAAATTAAAGAGTTAAAAAAAATTTTTCACAACCTAAATCTATAGTTAAACATTTTTTTAAGATTTCCTCCTCACATCCGACACGTTGTGTTCGATCCACTCAAAATAACAATTGATTCAAAAAAAATAATTCCTTTTATTCCGTCAAGGAATTGTTTGCGACAGTAACTAAAATGAGTTTGTCCCAACTTACTTCGCTCGTCGGGATAACCGCTGCGCTCCAACTTCGTTTCTTCGTTCATCGCAATGACATAAAAATTAAAGAACAAAATTGAACATTCAATATTAAAGATTACTCTCCCGATTAGGTCGGGAGAGTAATCACAAAAAGTTATCAGTCTCAGCCTAACTTAAACCATTTTATTTCAACAAAATCATTTTCTTCGTAGAGATGAAATCACCGGCTTTTAATGTGTAAAAATAAATTCCGCTCGGTAAATTGTTTGCATTGAATTTTACTTTGTAACGACCGGCTTTTTGTTTACCGTTTACCAATGTTGCAACTTCGCGTCCCAATACATCGTAAATTTTTAATTGTACGTTTTGAACGGAGTTTTTTGGTATTGAATATTCTATCGTTGTTGAAGGATTAAACGGATTCGGATAATTTTGGCTTAATTCGAATTTTTCCGGTGTGCCAATATTTACCTCAACAATATCGGAATATTTGTAAGAGCCGTCAATATCTATTTGTTTTAATCTGTAAGAATATTTTCCGCTTTGGGAAACAATATCGGTAAAGGAATATTCTTTTGGCGAGTTGCTCGTTCCATTACCTTTAACAAAACCGATAGTGTTCCATTCCGAACGCTGATCGCTGAACGCTGATCGCTGGATTTCAAATCCATAATTGTTAACTTCCGTAGCGGTTTGCCAATTGAGCAAAACATTGTTCCCGTTAACATTTGCAGTAAAAGATGTGAGTTCGACGGGAACGGCACTGTCGTCTTCTTCCCAAGCAACCCCGTTGTTTAACGTAGCATCGGTGCCACTCGGAACATTAACGGTATTAGTTCCGCTTCCCTCGTCAAAATGGAATAGTGCAGCCGTATTGTCATTAGTCATATATCTATTATCTGACCAGTTTGTATGTAATTCGGAAGGAGTTATCGCTACATTAAGCATTCTAACTTCGTCAATATAACCGCCAAAATATGAAGATCCATTTCCTTTTTGTCCAATATATAAATTATCATTATTTGAAGAACTTGGCATTGCACGATTTGAATATCCACCCGTAGTTGTAACATCCGTTCCGTTTACATATAGCTTTAATGTACCGTCAGTTGAATTATTAATTACGGCAATATGGTTCCACGCATCCAATGTTAATGTTGCGTCTCCTTCTGTATTGTAATATTTCCAAGATGAACTTCCCTTATCATAAACTTGAAAATACCAATCTTCAACTTTACCGTCATTGTTACCGTCGTACATCACAATGGCAAAAGAGTAATAGCGTTGAAAAACTCTGTCGTATTCTGCAACGACACCGTCTCTTGGATAAATCCACGCTTCTAGGGTATAATCGGTAGCGCCGTCAAGTTTTCCTAATGTAGCATCATCAGTGTATTTAACATAGTCATTACTTCCGTCGAAAGAAAGATAATAATAATTTCTTCTCATAATATAATCGTGGGAATTATCACTGTTCGGAGTATAGTTATCATCAAGTGTATAGCCTTGATAATGATTATTAAATGTAATTGCCCCTTGTGTAGTAGTGTTTGTAAACAAATCGTTCGGTAATCCGCCAGAAATATATCCACCGTCCCAATCTTCTTCAACGTACATTAATACTTTTATTTCGGAAGGAGAACCTAAATCGCTACGCGAAATCGAAAGTTCCCAGTAACCGCTTCCTTTATAGTTACTTGTTGTAATTGTTGCATCCGTCCAACCTTTTGCGTTAGAAAATTTTCGTTTGTATTCGCTATTGTCAACGGTTTTGAAAGCATAGTGATAATCTGCGTTAAAAGGTAATGTCGGATCCCAACGCCAAGTTTCGCCGTCGGTTGTGCCGTTTGTATCAGTAGGATCTGTATCAATGTAAATGTGGTAAACCCTGTTGTCATCGGTTACTGTACCTGATGGAGTGTTTCCACTTAAACCCACGTAAATATAATCCGCATCCCAAGTTATGTAGGCATACAAATCACTATCGCTTGTTGTCTCAAATCTCTCTGTATTTAGACTAAAATCATTTAAGCCATTAATGCCTATAGAGTGATATGTAATATTATTATGATCTTCAACGGTATATGAATATGGATCAGATTTACTTCCTGATTGATTTAATATTACCAAGTCAAGGTGCGATGTTCCGTTTAATTCAATATCGTATGTTGTTGATATTACATAGTAATAAATTGTCGTATTAACAGGATAGTTCGGAATATTTGCCTCAAAAGAAGTATTATTGCCAGAAGCTTTAACTACTTCGAAATTATTAAAGTTATTGTTCAAAGAATAAATAACATAAATTTTTTCTTGTGGATTGATATTATTGTTAAGGGTTATAGTTATAGTTGATTCTTCATCTTGAAAATGGTGTTCTTCTGTCGTTACATTAGAAATTTCTACTGGATTTTCATCGGTTACTTGTACAATCGTGTAAGTATCTCCAGAAGGTACGTCATAGATAGAAAATGTATAATATTTATTTTCAATTTCATTAAAAATCCCGTCACTACCGTTTTCGGATATAGGATAAACAGCGGAAATATTTACATTCGTGCCAACTCCCCAATTTGTCTTTTCCCAAGAAGAATCAATTGAGAACTTGAATTTAGAAGTATTGTTAGAAGAATCAGCAATAATAGTAACCGACCAAACGTCATTAATTGATGAATAATGCATTGCGGTTGTGTCCCAATTATTCATAGTACCACGAAAATATACCATATTTTGATCTTGTTGACTTTGTGAGAATATTGAGATACTTAGAAATATTAAAATAACAATAATGTTGTAAAAACGAATTTTCATAATAACCTCCTCAAATTATATTAAAAAAAATTAAAACTTAACATTTGCTAATATTATTGAAATGTTAGAAACGATCCAAATAATAAATATTATAAACGGAAAGATAGAATACTTTAATATTTTATTTTTCAATTCTCTGTAATAAGCGTAATCTTTTACATAAGGTTCGCTAACTCTGTGATCTCCTCGGGTTATGTTCCATTTATTATGCGAACTTTCTAAATTTCCCAAAAAACTATTCTTTTTGTTAATGCTGTAATTAATATCTGTTTTAATGTTGTTTTTTAAAGAATAATTCGAAATCCACCAATGTTTGGATATTTTAATACTTATTTCTTTTTTTTGTACTTGATTATTGTTTTGGGCTTTCTTTTGGAAAGAGTTTAAAGGAATAATATTCATTTTTGACCTCAAATCTTTTATTATCTTTTTAATAAAATTATGGTTTTACAATAAAATTCAATTTTTCCTAAAAAATAAAAAAAATTAATTAGTATTGCAAATTATTTTAAGAAAATTTTTACTCAAAAAATTAACGTTTTTTTTATTTTTGCATTTATTTTTTTGTAAAAATCTAAATATAATAAAATCACGGAGAAAAAATGGCTGAAAGAAAGGCATTTATTAAACAACTTGCGGGAATTACTTTTGCGGGAAGAACCGAGCAAACAAATCATTGGGTGATGGTTGATGGGCCCGAAACATTTGGTGGAAGTAATGCGGCAATTCGTC
>CAYZGB010000109.1:0-7190 GCA_964477915.1 uncultured Melioribacter sp.
AAACCCAACCGTATTCCTCTTCGGTTAATCCGTGTTCTATAGCAAGTTGTAAATCTACTTTCGGTTCTTTCATAATAAATTCCTAAAAAAATAATTTTGCAAATTTCAAGGCTCCTTGTTTCCAAGGAACTCGATGCGAAACTCCGGATAGATTATTAAATTTTTCGAGATTTTTAATATACCACTTAAAATTACGTATCAGTGCATCTTTATTTGAATATTTGGGCTTGAAACCAAATGTATTTTTCGCTTTATCGATTGAAACGTAAGAATCTTTCCCTGCGGTTTCGTAAACCCATTTGTAAAGCGGTGAAAGATTAAGTGCTTCAAGGAATTTCAAAATCATAATTGCGGGCTTTTGCGGAATTGGAATTATTCGCTTACCATAACCGGCATAATCAAGAACCGCTTGATAATCTTCACGCATAGTTCCAAATTTTTCCGCACCGATGTTAAAAACATCATTTACTTTTTCTTTATCAGAAGTTAAAACTTGGTAAATGGCTTCGCACAAATCTTCTACATCGAGTAATTGATATTTATTATTTCCTTTACCAAGCATCGGGAAATTGTGCCCTGTATAAGCCCAATCGTAAAGCAATGCAAAAACGCCAAGTCTTTCAGGCCCGATAAAAGATTTGGGACGTAAAATAGGAACAATCAACTCTTTTTCGCGATAAGATTCACAAAGCTTTTCCGCTTTAATTTTTGTTTCGCCGTAAGTTCCTACGCCGATTAATTTATCGGTCTCGTAAATCGGATGATGATCGGGAATGCCGTAAACTGCGGTAGATGAAATGTAAACAAAACGCTCGACGTTGTTTTTCAAAGCACTTTCGAGCAAATTGCGTGTCCCGTCAATGCCTGTTGTAATAATATCTTTTGCAGGATAAAGCGGTAAAGCCATTGCCGAATGAACTACTGCGTCGCAGTCTTGTATTGATTTTTCAACTATTTCGGGATTTCTAATATCGCCACGAATAATCTCTACATCGTTTTTAACATCATCGTAATTAAATTCGGCAATATCGAGCGAAACAACTTCAAAATCTTTTTTTAATAAATATCGAATTAAATTTATTCCGAGAAAACCAGCTCCACCGGTTACTAAAATTTTCATTATGCAAAATTTTTAGTTAGTTTTAATTTTTAAAAAAAGAAATTTAACAAAATTAAATTACAAAGGTGTTGCAATGTTAAGAAAGACAACTTTA
This sequence comes from uncultured Melioribacter sp., assembly GCA_964477915.1. Lineage (GTDB taxonomy): Bacteria > Bacteroidota > Ignavibacteria > Ignavibacteriales > Melioribacteraceae > WGAL01. The sequence goes on from CAYZGB010000109.1 coordinate 1,215, forward strand.
TCGTTATTAATTCTTTTAACTTTCACTGTTTTATCTTATTCCCAAAAATCTTTTGAGGGAAAAATCGTTTTTAATATTACAACGAATAAAACTCCACAACCACAAAAAATGACATACTACTTAAAAGGTAAAATAACGAGAATGGAAGTATCGCAGATGCCAGGTTATATGCTTGTTAAAGATTCAATTTTAACAATTGTTATGCCGATGCAAAAAATGTTTATGCAGACAAATATTAATCAAAACAAAAAAGTTAATGCCTCTCCCGATGATTTCCTAAGAAATACTAAACCAATTGAAACCGGAAAAACCAAAACAATACTTGGCTACAAATGTAAGGAATACGTTGTAAAAGACTCGAACGGAACTGCAACAGTTTGGGGAACGGAAGAATTTACAAATTTCCCTGGTTTTGACGGAAGCGGCGAAGATGCTTTTGCAAAGGCATTGGGGAAAAGCAACTTCTTCCCAATGATTATTGAAGCAAACCAAAATGGCGTTCAAATGAAAATGGAAGTTACCGAAATTAAAAAAGAATCTCTTAATTCAAATTTGTTCAAAATTCCGGAAGGTTATAAAAAAGTAAATGTGCCAGGTATGTAAAAATCTTTTCGTTCTTTTACTTATTTCTTTTTTAATATCAAGTTGTGGTGTTGAAGAAAATAATAATTCAGCAACTCATTACAAACTTGTAAAAGAAGTTAAGCCGGTTGAAATTCAGCTTGCAGAACCGTTTAATTCCAATGATATGGAATACTCCGGTTTAACTACACACGACGATAAACTAATTCTTTTACCTCAATATTTTCTCGGGTTTGATAAAGATACAACCGGGTTTATTTTTTCGATTGATTTTAATAGAATTCGGGAATATTTAAATAGCATAAACACTTCCCCAATTGTTCCCGAAAGCATTAAAGTTTACGCAAGTGGTTTTCAAAGATTTAATCATCGCGGTTCCGGTTACGAAGCAATTACTTTTGTTGGGGACGAAGTTTTTATTTTAATTGAAGATATTGGAACACCAACAAAAACCTACATTGCAAAAGGTATTTACGATGATGAAGAAAATACGGTTCATTTTGATTCATCAACAATTACTCAATTACCTCAACAATCTTACATTAGAAACTACGGTTACGAAACTCTTTTTACTATTGGCGAAAACACAATTGCAATTCAAGAATTAAACGGAAAAAACAATTGCAATTCACGAAATGCCTACGAATACACAACTTCCTTAAATATTCTAAAAACATTCAAATTGCCAATAATTGAATATAGAATAACCGACGCAACAATATTTGAAAACAATTCCTTTTACGTAATAAATTACTTTTGGCCAGGTGATTATGATTTATTAAAACCTGGTAAAGATTTAATTGCGGAAAAATACGGCATCGGTGAACATCAATCGGAATCAAAAGGAATTGAAAGAATATTAAAAATGAAAATTGAAGGCGATTCTTTAATTGTTGCTGGAAAACCAATTTATATTCTTCCTTATGATTCGCAAAGTAGCAATTGGGAAGGCATTGCAAAATTTGACAACGGATTTATTCTCGTAACAGATACTTATCCGCATACACGATTGGTTTATGTTGAGGAGTAAATAGGTTAAGGTTAAGGTTAAGGCTAAGGTTGAGGTTGAGAAAATTGTCATTTCGAACGAAGCCGACAAAGGAGGCTTCGGAGAAATCTAATTCTGCCATACTTCTCCGAACGAAATTGTATTTCGTTCGGAACTAACACACGAAACTTTGTTTCGTATTATCGATTTTTTTGTGCCGCTCCTACGGAGCTTTGATTTTATTGGTTTATCTGTTCCTACAAAGATGTCGTCCCTACGGGACTTTATTGTCATTTCGATGAAGGCGACAAAGAAGGCTTCGGAGAAATCTAATTCTGCCATAAAAAAAATTTCACATTTCTATCTACTTTTAAATTTGCATCAATGAAAAACTAAGAACAAAAAAATTGTATAGTCGTATGCTCATTTGTATTTTGAAGTTCATCTTTTCAAATCTATTGTGAACGGAAAAATAAATAAAATATTAATAGTACAAACCGCATTTCTCGGCGATGTAATTTTAATTACACCGCTAATTCGGGAAACGAAAAAACTATTCCCTTCGGCAACTCTTGACGTAATGGTAATTCCTCAAACCGAAGGTGCACTTAAAAATAATCCTTACATCAATAACATTATTTTATTTGATAAAAGAAAAAACAAAATCACATCATTTGCCAAAACTTTGTTCCGCATAAAAAAAGAAAAATACGACGTTGCAATAACGCCTCATAGCTCTCTTACAACTGCTTGGCTTTTGTATTACGGAGGCATAAAAAAAAGAATTGGCTTTGATAGGTGGAAGGCTTCGAAATATTTAACAGACAAAGTTCCACACCGAGAAGGTATTCACAAAAGATTAAAAAACCTTGAATTATTAAGTGTTTTTACAAACGAAAATCTTGAAGATGAAACAGAACTCTTTCCTTCGAAAAAGGATTTTGAAATTGCTAATAAAGAATTACAAATTCTTAAACAAACAACAAAAAATCTAATTGCGGTTGCACCTGGCTCAGTTTGGTTTACTAAAAGATGGCCAGAAGAATATTATAAAAAATTAATCGGAAAATTGAGCGAAGAAAATTTCGGCATTGTTTTAATAGGAAGTAAAGATGAATACGAACTGTGCGAAAGAATCAAACCGGAGAAGAACGTAGTAAATCTTGCTGGGAAATTATCCGTGCTTCAATCCGCTGCTGCAATTTCTATGTGCGACTTAACTGTGTGTAACGATAGCGGAGTTTTGCATATTTCGAATGCGGTTAAGACTGATGTTTTTGCATTTTTCGGTCCTACCGTGCAATCAATTGGTTATTTCCCGTATCGCAAAAATGATTATGTTTTTGAAATAAATTTGGATTGCAGACCTTGCGGAAGCCACGGCGGGAAAAAGTGTCCGCTCGGTCATCACGATTGTATGCGAAAGATTTATCCCGAAACGGTTTTCGAAAAAATAAAAGAGAAATTTTCGTAAATGGTTGCTTCGTACTATCTAATAAAATATCCGTATTCATTTCTTTGGAAAATTGCGAAATTAACCGGCAAGTTGGAAAACGTAGTTTTTTATTGTGCTGATCCGCTCGATTGCGAAATGTTTGAACCAATTCAAAAACATTTACCGCCAATTAAAATTGTCGCAAAAAATAAAAAAACGCGGAATTACCTTGATTCAAAAGGGATTAAATATTCGCTTCCGCCGGTTTTTCCGAAAGCAGTAATAATGGCACGGCACGCAGCATATAAATTTCCTCATCCCGAAATAATTAAAATCGGATTTGACCATGGGCTGTATCAGTTTAAACGATGGACAAAACCGGGAAATTACAATGCGTTCGATGTTTATTTTGTTAGTAGCCCAAACCAAGTCCAAATCGCTAAATCACTCGGAATTACAACGACCAAAGCAATAGGTTATCCTAAACTCGATCCGGCTTTCGATGGAACGTACAACGAAAAATTTCTCAATGAAATTCGGAGCCAATTAGGAATAGATAAAAACAAACCTACAATAATTTTTACTTCCACATGGAATGTCGAAGGACTTTCTGCGCTTGACCGTTGGATAGACCGCGTTGGAGAATTGACAAATCAATATAATATTTTGCTTACCGTTCACACTTGGACGGAACAAAGCAAAATTGAGAGGCTGAAAAAAATTGAAGGTGCAATTTATCTCGATAAATTCGACGTAACTCCCTACATAATGATTTCAGATGTTTTTGTCGGCGATTATAATTCATTAATTGGCGAAGCTTGTGCATTGGATAAACCGATAATAACTTTTCGTGTCCCGGAATCGAAGCGTGCGATTAAGGAAGTCCGCGAAATGATTGCAAATATAAGCATCCAAATTGATTCGTTTGATGAAATTCGTAATGCAATTTCCCGATGCTTAAAAAATCCAAATGAGAAAAAACTTGAAAGAGAAGAAGCAAATAAAATAATGTATCTAGCCCTCGACGGCAAAGCCGGCTTTCGTGCAGCAGAAGAAATTAAACGATTAGTAAAATTTTAATTAGATGTTGATTTTTGGGGACTTTGTCTCTCTTTTAAAATTACACGATTTCGAAAAAACTACATCGAGACAGACTTAATTCATTATAAAGGGTTTTTCTCTTCGTCGCAAAACTTGTCCTTAATTTTTAACAAATATTCATAAGCGGCATCGTAAGTGTTGGGAATTTCGCCTTCCAAAATCGCTTCTTCAATTGCCTTTTTAATTTCGCCGACTTTTTTCGAAGGATGCAAATTGCAAATCCGCATTATCTCATCGCCACGAACCGGCGATTGGAACGCTCGCAGTTTATCTTTTTCTTTCACTTCCCTAACCTTTTCCATTACGATGTCGTAATTTTTAAGGTAACGTTGCACCTTCTTCGGATTTTTACTTGTTATATCGGCACGGCAAAGCATTATTAAATCATCCAAATCTTCGCCGGCAGCAACAATCAATCTTCGTATTGCCGAATCAGTAACACTTTCGTCAACAAGTGCAATGGGACGTAAATGAAGTCGCACAAGTTTTTCAACGTAAGGCACTTTACTTAAAGGGAATTTCATTCGACGGAAAATTCCCTTTATCATTCTCGCCCCAATCTCTTCATGCCCGTGGAAAGTCCAGCCAATTCCCTCGATAAATTTTTTCGTTTGCGGTTTCGCAATATCGTGAAGAAGTGCCGCAATTCGCAACCAAAGATTATCGGAAACTTTCGCAACATTATCCACAACTTGCAACGTGTGTAAAAAAACATCTTTATGATGAAAATCTTTCCGTTGATCAACACCGGCAAGTCGTGCAACTTCCGGAAAAACAATTTCCATTACACCGGTATCTTGCATTATTTTTAATCCTACCGAGGGTTTTTCAGAAAGCATTATTTTCAGAAATTCATCGGTAATTCGCTCTTGCGTAATAATTTTTAAGCGTTCCCGAGTTGATTTAATCGCCTCGTAAGTTTTTCCTTCGATGTCAAAATTCAAAACAGATGCGAAACGAATTGCACGCATTATTCGTAGCGGGTCGTCGCTGAATGTTTCTTCCGGCTCGAGAGGTGTGCGGATTAATTTTTTCTTAATGTCGTTTATTCCGTTGAATATATCATAAATTTTGCCGTAATTTTTCTTCGAAAGTGAAACCGCAATTGTGTTAATCGTAAAATCACGACGAGCAATATCTTCTTCGAAAGATGCTTTTTCAACAATAGGATTACGGCTGTAACGAGTGTAAGATTCACGTCTTGCACCAACAAATTCGAAATTCATTCCGTTAAAAACAAAATGTGCAGTCCCAAAAGTTTTAAAAACATCAATTTTATTAACACCGAGTTCATTTGCCAAATCGGTGGCAAAGCCAATTCCATCGCTGGAAACGGTAAAATCCATTTCGTTACGTTTCTCTTCCCTTCCGAGTAAAATATCGCGAATGTATCCACCGACCAGGAAAACGTCTTCTTCTCTTTTCTCCGACACTTTTTGGAATTTATCCCAAAAGTCAAACTTTGCCAATTTCTTTTTTATTAAATATTCAACTGTCATTAAGTCATTCATTTATTATAATAAGTAAAATTAATGGAATGTTAAAGATAACGCTTTTAGAATTTTTTCTCTTGAACAAATTATGTCTAGCAAACTGTTGCGAGTAATAGAACACGGATAACATAGATAAAACGGATTTACACGGATTTGTTTTTGTCCTTTGTCCGTAGTCAATCCCAAGTTGTCATTTCGAACCCCGAGTGCAACTTGTTGCGGAGGGGTGAGAAATCTTTTTTTGCCCCAATTCTTGGGGTAAACTGTTCAGCGTCCAGCGGTCAGTCACTCCGTTCGAAACTAAGTTTCGGACGGAAAAAACAATAGAAACTTCGTTTCGATAAAAAAAATGTAAATTAGCATAAAAATGAAATATA
>CAYZGB010000110.1:0-7168 GCA_964477915.1 uncultured Melioribacter sp.
ACCCAACCTCTTTCGCGGCATGCTTCCGCAACACGATTTATCGAAATTACATAAGCCGCATCACGCATATATAATTTTTTCTTTTCGGAAAGTTCGTAAACCGAATGAAATGCGTTCGTCATCTTTTCGTCCAATCTTTCAAGCACTTCATCCTTCGACCAAAAATAATTCATATTGCTTTGTACTTGTTCGAAGTAACTACACGTAACTCCACCGGCATTTGCAAGGAAATCGGGAATAACGAAAATTCCTTTTTCTTGAATAACTTTATCCGCATCAGGAGTTGTCGGACCGTTTGCACCTTCCACAATAAATTTTACTCTTTTGCTAATTTTATTAACATTATCTTCACGAATTTGATTTTCCAATGCCGCAGGAATTAAAACATCGACTTCTTGCGAAATCCATTCGTCACCAGGCAAAACTTCGTAACCCAATTCTTTAGCTTTATTCTTATCTATTCCGCCGAATCTGTCGGTAATTCCGAGAAGTTCATCGATATCAATTCCGCTTTCTCTACGAAATGCGTAAGATGTTTGATCTTCCTGATCCCAACTTGCAACCGAAATTACTTTTCCACCAAGTTCGTTGTATTTGCGTATTGCGTATTGGGCAACGTTTCCAAATCCTTGCACGCTCGCAATTGTTTCCGCGGGATTTACACCTTTTGCTTTCATTGCTTCACGCAATGTGAAAATAACTCCGAAACCGGTCGCTTCGGTTCTTCCGAGCGAACCGCCCATTCCTACCGGCTTGCCTGTGATAAAACCAGGATATTTACCGCCGTGAATTACTTCGTATTCATCGAGCATCCAAAGCATATGTTGTGCATTTGTCATAACATCGGGAGCAGGCACATCATTAACAGGACCAACATTTTTTGCCATTTGACGAACCCAACCGCGTGCAATTTGTTCTTGTTCGCGAGCACTTAAATTATGCGGATCGCAAATTACACCACCCTTCCCTCCACCAAGCGGAATATCAACAACGGCACATTTCCAAGTCATCCACATTGCAAGAGCACGTACGGTATCGATTGTTTCTTGCGGGTGAAAACGAATTCCGCCTTTGGAAGGACCGCGGGCGTCATTATGTTGCACACGGAATCCCTTAAAAACTTTAACGGTTCCGTCATCCATTTTAACCGGAATTGAAAATTGATATTCACGCAAAGGCTCACGTAACAATGCACGAGTGCCTTCGTCCAAATTCAACATTTCAGCAACTTTATCGAATTGCTTTTGAGCCATTTCGAAGGGATTAAAATCTTTTGAAGCCATATTAAATTCCTTTTCAAAATTAATGTTTGATAATCGAAAATTATTCAATAAAGAAATAATCTCAAAGATAAAAATTCCTTTCTGAAAGTTTTGGTATATGAGAGATTAGCATTTTTTTATTAAAAAAAAAGTTATTTTTATCGATAATAATTTACATTTGCGTAAAAATAATTATACGATGACCATGAAATTAACTAAAATTTTAATTGCCTTTATTTTTTCCTTTTTTTTGCCTACACAAATTTTACCACAACAAATTCCTGTATTGCCGAAAGGTTACGTTAATTCAAATCTTAAAACCAAAGTGCTCTTTCATCCCGATAGTTTGGTTATTCTTGAATGGGCAGGAAATCTCAATTCTCTAGGATTTAAGATAAAATTGGGTTCGCAAACCGGAACTTACGATTTCGAAAATGATTACTTCCCAATGGATGTAAACGGAACGGATGTTGGGAACGGTTATTTTCACCAAAGTTTTACAGGCAGCGGAACTTCGCTTCCGACCGGTCGCTATTACGGAATAATTACAAACTCGCAATACAATACAATTAGCGAAATTTCGGACGATCCGAATGCACTTTATTCAAATGAATTTCAGATAATTATAACAGCACCGAATGCTCCGGTTGCAACTGCTCCGCTTGGAACAATCAATAATCCCACCCCCGTTTTTACTTGGAACGCAATCCCGGGTGTTGTTTCGTATTGGCTTTTGCTTTCGAGTAATCCGTTCGAAATTACAACCGATTCGCTCGGAAATATTAGCATTGAAGGAGCAAACTTAATTTGGAATTATACAACAAATCAAACAAATGCAACTTACGGCGATGTTAATCCGCTTAACCCTTACGATATGGGAACGCCACCGCCTTTGCTTTCGGGACACACTTACAATTACGTAATATTAAATCTTTACGAAGAAAATAATCCTATTTTCGGAAGTCCCGTAACATCGGGAGTTTTTTCGTTTACCTATCAGGCAGAAAATGAACAAGAACCTCCGCAACTATTAACTCCAGCGGACAGTTCGTCATTCGACGCAACACCACAAATTACTTTTTCGTGGGAAAATGTTGATTGGGCAAATCAATATACAATTTATCTTTACCAACGTTTGACTTCGTTCGGTGGAAACGACCAGACAATCGACGTGCCGATTTGGAATGCAACAACCACAAATACCGAAATAGTTTACGATGCAGGAAATTCTCTAACAAAAGGAACTTACGTTTGGTACGTTGTTCCGAGTGATGCTCAAGGTGCCGGAACAGCAAGCGATACGTATTTATTTTATTACAATAAAGAACTGGGTGTTTTCAAATTAAAAGCTATTTCAACGGTTGATAATACTCCGCTTCTTAATTATCAAGCGCAAGCAGTTGCTATTGAAGGTGGAATTACGCCGGCAAATCCTTATTTGGTAATCGATGCGGAAACTTACACGGATAGTTTGGTTACCGGTACTTATCAATTTACCGGAAGTAAAGTTGGATTTTCCGATACAACTGTAACCGTTGAAATTACTACGGATAATGACATTAACAATCCCGTAATTATTACGTTTCCATTAACTCCATTGCCCGGGATTGTAAACGGAACTGTACTCGAAGATGGAAATAACACTCCTGTTTCGAATGCAACTGTAACTTTAACAAATACCGTAACAAATACTTCACAAAACACTGTTACTAATTCAAATGGGAATTTCAGTTTTTCTACGAAATACGGAAGTTATTACCTCACAGTAAGCAAAGCTGGGTATGTTTCGAGCGGACAAATATTTTTTAATCTCAATCAATCGCAACTTACACTCGAAACAATTTATTTAACAAAAGACGAAGCAACCGTTTCGGGTAAAATATTAAATGATAATGCCGAGCCTGTTCAACTTGCAAATGTTACCGCAACAAACGGCAACACAACATTTCAAACGAATTCTTCGGGCGAAGGTGATTACGGATTTACTTTAACATCGGGTGAATGGCAAATTTCTGTAAGCAAAACGGGATTTATTTCACCCAATCCGCTTACCGTTAATCTCGCTACAGGCGATAATTTACAAAATCAAAATCTTACGTTAATTCCAAGAGCGGCACAAGTTGCGGGTAAAGTTTACAAGGTGATAAACGGCGAAGCAACTCAAATTCCTTTCGAAGGAGTAACGGTTACAGCAGAGCCACTTTCCGGAACTGCACAATCAACAACAACAGCCAGCGACGGAAGTTATTCATTAAGTTTACGTTATGGAACTTACACTCTTTCGGCTACCAAACAAGGTTACACATCAAGCGAACCAATTCAACTAACACTTGATTTAGGTGAAACCATTGACGGAATTAATTTTACTTTAACTCCAAATCCGAGTTCAATTTCGGGTAGAGTAAAACTTTCCGACGGCTCACCAGTTACTAATGCAACAATTACCTCGGATAATTCAACATCTACAATTAGCGACGTAAACGGAAATTACACTTTATATTTAAATGAAGGCTCGCACACAATTACAGTTGCAAAAGATGGCTACATTCCTCCCGACCCATTAAATATTTCGATTTTGCCTGGTGAAAATTTCACGGGAATTGATTTTACGCTTACTCCAAATGCCGGAACAATTTCCGGGATTGTTACAAACAACGGCGAACCTGTAATCAACGCTGTAATTACAGCATTTAACGGTAGCAGCGAAGTTTCAACGCTTTCCGGTCCTTCCGGTAATTATTCAATTAGTGTAGAGCCTGGCTCTTGGTTGATTTACGCTACTAAAAACGGATTTGTTCCAAGTGATACTCTTTCTATTTCAATTGCACCCGGACAAACAAGTGCAAACAACGATTTTAATTTAATACAAAATATTGCAACTGTGAACGGATTAACGACATCAAACGGAATTCCACTTGGTAACGTAAATATTTCAATATCCAATAATGCAAGTGGTGAACAAGTTCTTTCAACGGTTTCAAATACCAATGGTGAATTTTCCGCAGTTTTGGAAGCGGGGAAACCATACGAAATAACTGCAAGCATTTCAGGTTATTCCAATGCTACTGATGTTACGCAAACTTTGCAACCGGAAGCAACAATTTCCGTAACGTTAGATTTACAACCTAATCCTTCATCAATAAGTGGAACGGTTTTTTCGAATAATTCCCAAACTATTGCTAACGCTAATATTGTAATTACAGATGGTAACGGAAACACAATAAAATCAATTACTTCCGAAAATGACGGCACTTACTACACCGGAATTTCAGCAGGAAATTACACTATTACCGTTTCGAAAGCCGGATATTTACAAGCACAAACAAATGTTAGCGTTTCTGTTGGCGAAAACCTTACGAATATTAATTTTACATTAACGGAAAATTTTGCATCAATAAGCGGATTTGTAACCGATAATCACTCTAACGGAATAGCAGGTGTAATGATTAACGCAGTTTCAAATTCCGGCAGTAGAACAACTTTTTCGCTTGCCGACGGAAGTTATTTAATGAACAAATTAGTTGGCGGAACATATTCAATTACTTTTACGAAAGATGGTTACGGCGATACAACAATTACGAATTATTCAATTTCGGACGGCGAAAATAAAACGATTTCTGTTTCAATTCCTTTACTTAATGGCGAAATTAATGGAAGCGTAACAACCGTAAACGGTGAAGCAATTGAAAATGCAACGGTTAAATTAACTCCACAAGGGAAAAACACAATTTACACTGTTACAGATGAAAATGGAAATTTTGCGTTCACATCTTTACAAGAAGGCAATTACACCGTAAGTGCAAGTAAATCGGGTTACAGAAGTTCGTTGGAAATTCCGGTAACAATTTCCGCACAAGATTCATCGGTTACCGTGAATATTAATGATTTCCAATTGAACGTTGCTGAAATTTCCGGTAGAGTTTACGATGCCAATTCAAATTCATCACTTGTTAATGTTACTGTTTCAATACAAGGTGAAAACGGAAGTGCTTCTGCTGTAACAAACAATGCAGGATTTTATTCCATTCAAAATATTTTACCTGGCAATTATGAACTTACTGCCGAGTTACAAAATTACTTTGCCGAGCCGCAAAACATTACTATTTCCGATACAACAACTTCCGTAACACTCGATATACCAATGACAAAATCAACCGGAACAATTATTGGGAAAGTAACGGACGATAACGGAAATCCGCTTGATTTTACAGTTACCGTAAACGCAAATTCTGGAAATAATTCTTACACCGCACAAACTGATAACAACGGCAACTTTACTTTTGCAGAAGTTGAGCCGGATTCGAATTACTCGGTCAGCACCGAAATTTATCGCGAAGGATACGGGAACGTAACAATTAAAAATGTTATAGTTGTTCAAAATCAAGTTACCGATCTTGGTGAGATTCATCCCGTTATTTCGCTTTCGAAAATCATGGGAAACACCGGAACACCCGATGTTTACCTAACTTTAACAAAACTGGACGGAACAACACAAGTTACACAAAGCAATGCACTTGGTGATTACGTTTTCTATTTTCTTTCTTCCGGTAACTACACTTTGACGCCTCAAAAGGAAGGATTTTCGTTTACACCACAACAAGCCGAGTTTTCACTTTCGGTTTACGAGACAAAAAACATCGATTTTACAGCTACTTCGCAAATCGGAAAAATTCTCGTTCAAACCATAAATGAAAATAACGAACCTTTATCCGGTGTTAATGTTTCGGTTGTAAGTTCCGATACAACAATTGTTAAAAATATTGTTACAAACTCGAGTGGTTATTCGCTTTTCGAAAATCTTCCGGTAAACACTTACATTGTTACTTCTTCGCTCGAAAATTATTCATCTCAACCAACAAACAGAACACTAACGCTAAACACCGGCGATTCAATTTTTGTTTCGTTTACGTTAATTAAAAATACGGCTTCGGTTACCGGCGTTGTTAAAAAACAACTTGCCGATGGAAATCTTGAACCTTTAAGCAATGCTACAATTGAAGCGCGTAGAACTTCAACAGGCGAAACTTTCCGAACAACATCAGACGAAAACGGAAACTATTCGATTGAAAATCTTTCCCGCGATAATTTTGAAATTACTGCATTCAAAACGGGATTTACTACCGATTCTGCTTCGGTCGATTTGGTGAATAATGAAACTCAAACAATTGATTTTACCTTGCAACCTCAAATTGTAATTTTGCAGGGAAGTGTTGTTTCGCGTAACATTTCGGATATTGCCGGGTTGCAAATTTCGGCAATTTCTCCACTCGGTGAATTTACATCAACAACCGACGATAACGGGAATTTCGAATTTCCTGAACTCCCTATTTACACGGGCGAAAACGATACAACCGCTTACATTATTTCAATTAACGATTCTCGTTTTTCATCAATTTCAAGACAAATCAGAATTCCTTCATCCGCAGTAAATTCAGTAATTACACTAACGCCATTTATTTTACCAAGCGGTGAGATTACCGTTACAACTAAAAAATGTGATGAACTACTTCCAAATGTTTCGGTAACAATAATTAAACCGGACGGAAACGTAATTACAAAATTGACCGATAATTCCGGAACTATTTCAACCGGTTCAAATCTTACGGCAGGTGATTACACAATAGGCGTTACAATTAACGGTTATTTACTGCCTTCCGGATACGATGTTACTTTAGATTCCGATACATCTTCCGTGAATTTGGAAATTCAACTTCCCTACACATTCGTTCCGCTCGAAGAAATTTTATCGAATGCCGAAACGGAAATTGAAATAAAATATCCCGCCGGATGTCAAACGGCTTCAACCGGTGATGCAAAAGTATTTTACAAAATGTCCTCTTCCCCGCTCTACGAAAGTGTAAATTTAACAGCGGGCGATAGTTCTTTTACCGGAACAATACCCGCAC
>CAYZGB010000111.1:0-7149 GCA_964477915.1 uncultured Melioribacter sp.
GACAAATAGCTTATCAATTCGGTTTTTCATTTTTTTTGCACGTGAACTTCCCCACGCCCAAAGTTGCGGTGAAATGTAGTAAAGAACTTTCACGCCTTTATTTTTCAGTGTTTTGGCAAGATTAAGATTAAAGCCGGGATAATCGATAAGCAAAACAGTTTTAATATTTTCTTCTTCAATAAACTTGATTACACTTTTTTTTAATGCGAAAATTTTCGGCAAGTGTTTTATTACTTCGGCAAAGCCAAGGAAAGAAAAATCTTTAATATGAAAAATTGCTTGTAAGCCGGCTTCAATCATCTTTTCACCGCCGATTCCGTAAATCTTCAAATCGGGAAGCTTTGCTTTTAATTTTTCGATTAAAGCGGCACCGTGCAAATCGCCGGAAGGTTCGCCCGCAAGTATGAAAATTTTTTTACTCAAAACTAACCTCTGAGATAAACTTCTCTTCGTTTCATTACGGCACGGTTACGTTTTTTTAGTCTGTTTCGGGGAAAAAGTTCTTCGAGCCGTTTTTGAACATCGCGAAAAGTTGTGTATGGGAAATAAGTAATACGATTTTTTTCGCAATATTTAAGAAGTGATTTTTTAGCAAAAACAAAATCGCAATACTGCACGGGGCAAGCATCGGAAAAGCCATCGCCAATGTAAAATGTAAAATCGTCATCGGCACTATTTGCCAAAATATGATTGCGTTTGCAATTTGCACAAAGCTTGCATTCTTCGTCCGTGTAAGGAAATTCGGGAAAACATTTGCCGTTGCGAAATACCGCTCTGTTCGAATAAACTTTCAAATAATCCAAACCGAATTTTTTCATTATTCGCGAAATATAGTAATCCAATCCGTCGCTTAAAATAATTGGTTCAACATTGTGTTTTTTTAAGAACTCAACAAACTCAATAAAATAAGGGTCAATCTCAATTTCGTCAATAAATTCGTCGAACTTTTTCATATCGAGATTTTCAATTAGTAGGCAAAGGCGTTCCCAAGTTTCGCGGGAAGTAATTTTTCCGTCGAGCCATTCTTTAACTATTTCGTAAGCCTTTTCTTTATCGGCAAATGTTACGAAAAATTTTTCACCGACATCTTCGGTTGTAATTGTTCCGTCGAAATCGATAAAAACACGATATTTACTCTCATTAAAGTTTTTCACAATGCAACGGATTGTAATTCTTCGAATTGGATTGCCGCAAGTTTCGAAACACCTTCCTCTGTCATTGTAACGCCGAACATTGCATCGGCAACTTCCATTGTTCGCTTGTTGTGAGTAACAATAATGAATTGTGTTCTGTTTACGAATTCCTTCAACAAGCGAGTAAACCTATCGATATTCGCATCGTCAAGCGGTGCATCTACTTCGTCCAAAATACAGAACGGTGAAGGCTTAACAAGATAAAAAGCAAATAGCAAAGCAGTTGCCGTTAATGTTTTTTCGCCCTGCGAAAGTAAGTCAATCGATGTAGGACGTTTCCCTTTCGGTTTAGCAATAATCTCAATTTTTGCTTCAAGCGGGTCTTCGTGTTCTTCCATTACCAAATCTGCTTCGTCACCCGGATCGAAAAGTGTGCGAAAATTCTTCTTAAAGTTTTCTCTAATCTGTTCAAAAACTTCCATAAACTGATTTTGAGCCTTCTCATTAATTTCGTTAATGGTATTAACCAAATCTTTTTCCGCTTCAATTAAATCGTTACGTTGGGAAAGCAGAAAATCGAGACGTTCTTTTTCTTCTTCGTATTCCGAATATGCCAAAGAATTAATTGGTCCGAGATTTTTAATTTTTTCTTTCAAATGTAAAATCTCGTTATGCTCATTTTCAAAATCGTAATCTTCTTTCGGTTCTAACTCTGTTTCCCCTAATTTTATTGAATATTCTTCAACAATATGTTCGTAAAGAGAATTTCGTTCGTAATTAATTTTACCTAATTTTAATTCAATCTCGTGAATTTTATCGGAAACTTCCGTTCGCTCGTTACGTAAAGTACGCAACTTGCTTTCGTAGGAATTTCCATCTTCTTTTAATTGACGAAGTTTATTATCAATTTCCTTTCTTTCATCGTACAACAAATTCAATTCATCTTCAATTTCTTCCAATTCATCTTTTGCAGAATCAAGAAACAATTCAACTTCTTCAATGTCGTTTTTGCTTTTTCTCACCGCTTCTTCAAGCCTTTCAATTGATTCGTTTATATTTTGAATTTGTTTTTCAGTACTTTCAAGCGTGTTTCTCTCATTACGCAATGAACCGGTTAAACGTTCCAATTGCAAAAAGCGTTCGTTTTGTTTTTGTGCAATCGATTCGAACTCGGTAGTCTTTTCTTTTAATTTTTCTCTTTCTTCATCAAGCGAAATTTTAAGTCTGTTTTTTTCGGTTTCAACTTCATTTAATTCTTTTTGCTTTTCCTCAAAAGAATCTTCGAGTTCGTTAAGTTCAGCGGTTTCTTTTTTTATTTCGGTACGAATTTCTTCAATCTGTTCATTGAATTTTTCGTTTTCCGTTTCCATTCGGGAAATTTGTTTTTCGAGATTGTTAATTTCATTAACAAGTCTTTTCCCTCTTTCGGAAACAGTATCCAAATCAATTTCGGAAAGTTTTTCTTCGTACGAAATTATTTCGTCCCGCAATTCATCAAGCAGTTGATTTTTCTTTTCGTATTCGCGTTGTAATTCTTCGGCAAGTTGTTTACGTCCGAAAATCGACTCGTCCATTTTGGGTAACGATCCCGCTTCTATTATTCCGTCCGAGCGTACCAAATCACCTTCCGGTGTTACGAAAATGAAATCGGGATATTTTGCAACAAGCGAAAGTGCATCGTCTAATGTTTTAACAACAGCATAATTTTTTAGGATTTTCTCAAAATACGGTTTCCATTTTTCTTCTGTTTTAACAAAGGAAATTGCAAAACCTTCAAATCCTTTTTCGTTAATTAATTTTTTGTTTTTCTTGTTTCTGAAAATATCGTCGATTTTTCCGAAGAAAGTTTTATTGCTGTTACCAGGACTTCCAAGCAAATAAAATGAGGCTTTGCCAAAATCGTTTGCTTTGAGATATTCAATACCCTTCTTCAATGTTTCAACATCTTCAATAAGCAAACTATTAAGAACGTATTTTAGCGAGGCTTCAACAGCGTTACGGTAACGTTCGTCGGCATTTCCCACATCTGCAAAAAGTGTTTTTTCTTTGCTTGTCCACTCGTTATTATTAATCAATACTTTCGCACCTTTCGAAACGCCTTCCAAATTTTCTATCAACGAACGCAAAAATTCAATTTTATCTTTAAGTGCATTTAACAAGGATTTTTCAGAAAGTTCTTTTTCTTTCAATTCGGAAATTTTCTTTTCGAGTTTTTCTTTTTCAGCAAGAAGTTCGCTTAATGTTTTTTCATTTGCTTCAAGCGTTTTTTCCGCTTCGGCTTTTTCATTTTCGAGCGATGCAATAAATCCCGTTGTTTTTGCAATATTATTTGTAAGCTCAATAATTTTGTTATTTAGTCGTTCAATTCTTGATTTGCGTTCCTCAATGTTTTTCTCAATTGACGAAATCTCATTCGCTTTATTGTTTAGCTTAATTTCAATTTGTCTAAATTCATTTTCCTTCTGATTGGAAAGTTCCTTTTGCGAATTTACCGCTTCCCTTTCACCTTTAATAATTTCGTCATATTCATTTATTTCGATTTGCAAAGCGTCAATCTGATCGGAAAGTTCCTTAATTTTATTCCGCACAAGTTCTATTTTACGTTCATTTTCTTCACGCTGAATTTTCAGCTCGTCAATTTCTTCTTCGTACAAATTGATATTTTTTTCGGATGAGGTTTTTCTTTCCTCTGCAACGGAAATATTTTTTCGATGCTCGTGTTTCTTCTCGTTTGCTTTACCAATTTCCTGTTGCTTAAATCTTAACTCACGTTCCACTTTAAGAATTTCATCACGCAGTTTTACAAGCTCCGGTTCAATGTTACGAATTTCTTCGTCAATTAAATCACGTTGCTCAACATATTTAATCTTTTGCGAATTAAGTGTTTCGTAATCTTTCGTAAGAAGTGAATATTTTCTTTCCGAATATTCAATCTCACGTTCTTTAAGTTCGGTAATTAACGTGTTGTATTTATCGGCTTTCTTTGCTTGCCTTTCGAGCGAGCGAACTGTTTTTTCAACTTCGGAAATAATGTCGTTCACGCGAGTTAAATCCGCCTTAACTTCTTGCAAACGTTTTAAGGAAAGTTTTCTGCGGTGTTTGTATTTGTTTACGCCGGCAGCTTCTTCAAACATTTTTCTGCGTTCGCCGGTTTTGTCGTTTAATATTCCTTCAACCATTTTAAGCTCAATTACGGAATAAGCATTTGTAGCCATTCCGGTATCCATAAAAAGATTGGTAATATCTTTAAGCCGGCAAACGTTTTTGTTAAGTAAATATTCGCTTTCGCCCGAGCGGAAAATTCGTCGCGTAATTGTTACTTCGCTGTAATCGGTTGGTAAAGTTCCATCGTCATTTACAAATGTTAAGGAAACTTCACTCATTCCGAGCGGCTTGCGTTTTTTTGTTCCGTTGAAAATTACATTTTCCATTTTATCGCTACGTAGCGTACTGCTTTTTTGTTCGCCCAAAACCCAGCGGATTGCATCGACAATATTCGTCTTTCCGCAGCCGTTCGGTCCGACAATTCCGTTTATTCCTTTTACAAAAGAAAGACTTGTTTTATTTGCAAACGATTTAAATCCGAATATTTCCAGCTTCGATATGTACAATTACGTTCTCCTTAATCCTAATTTGAATTAACAATTTCAAACATTATAAATATTTAATTTGAGCAAGTGCGTTCGTAAAATAATCAATTGCATTTGTTGAAGTTTGTGCATACAAAATAATTAAAAACAATACTAAAAATATTAATCCGAAACCGTATGCGTAAACTGTTCCGGGGCGATTATCAAAAACAATGTAAATCCCTTTGAAAAGCCTTAACAAAAGCCAGAACAAGTAAATTAAAAGTGCGAGAATGATAATAAAATTAAAAGTTCCGTAAAATAAAATTTTCAAAAACAGAAGTTCTAATGGGATTAAAAGTGTAACAGGCATCAACGCCCAAACAACAGTGTAAAAAATATTGGTAAAAAATATTTTGGAAGATTTGAAATACGAAAAGAACTTAATAATTAACGCAGTAATTAACATTCCCGAAAGAAAAATGAAAAACAAAACAAAAAATGCTTCGAGCGGATGCCAAGACAAATAAGCAATATCATTATTGAATGACGGGAAACCAAAAGAAGTAATTATTTTATCGAAAGAAATTGACGAACGATAAAAATAAAATACATTTTCAATCAACAACGCAAAAGTTGCGGCGTTTACAATAAACAAAACGTAAGTATGCAAACCGGAAAGCAAACGCAAGTCGCGAATATCGGCAAAAAAGTTATACGAACGTAACAACGCCCTTTTCGTATCTTCACGGAATTTGTTTCGAGAATTAATTACAAATGCAATAAGAACAGCAAGCAAAAGCGGAATTACAATAAATAGTATCGGAATTTTATTCCGAACGTTGCCAAGTGGAATTGGAATGTTTTTCCCTTTTGTTAAATATTGTTTGATTACATTGTAACCAATTCGTTTTGCTTTTCTATCGAGTCCAACAATTCCGATTTTGTAAATATTTTTATCATTGTACGACGAATAAAGTGAATTAAAATCGCCGGAAAAATCAATTAACGAATTAATAAATATTCCGGGAAGTTTATTTTTTCTGCTAAATTTCAATAACTTTTTGTAAAAAGCACCTTGCGCTTCAAACGAATTTTTTTCAAGCGAACCGGATTTATTTCCTTCGAAAGCAGGATAAGTTCCCGTAATAAAAAGATTTTCGAATGAATTGCCGGACAAAGATTCGCTGTTAATTTTTGAATAAAGCTCAACGTCAATAAAATCGGTATTTACAGAAAGTTTAGGATACGCAAGAAAAGAAGCGTAAGAGAATTTACCGGTCTGTTTTACTACATCGGCAAAATTATTTACAAAATCAATTTGCTCGCTCGAATTTGGCAGAAAAGACGAACCTGCACCGAGAAACTGCACATAAGGATTTTTACCAAACGTATTAACAAATTCGTGAGTAAAACCATTCAAAACCTTCATAAAAATATCGTCGGTTAAAAATTTTTCCGGCAAATAATTAAACGGAATGTCCACCGAAGTAAGCAAACCTATGCTGTTTGCTATTGCCAAAGTTTTTTTATCGGGAATTTGATTATTAAATCGAATGAAATTAAATCCCAATTTTTTTGCGAGATTCAAATCCTTTTCAATTTGGGAATAGGAAAACTCGGGATTGCTTTCGAAAGAAAAAGGTATATAAGTTACGCCTTTAATCCTAAAAGGTTTGTCGTTTAATTTTAAGCCTTTTTTTGTTTTTTCTAATTTGTAAAGCAAAAGTGTTTCGGTTAATTCGTCAACAAGATTTTGATTTGAAAAAACTTGTAGTTTAACAAAATATTTGCTCGGTTGTTTTGGTGACCAAAATTTAGGATTTGGGATTTCAATATCGAATTGTGTAAAATTATCGTTTACATTTAATTCCGGTTCTGCCCGTAAAATTTGTTTTAGCGAATCGTTAAAAACGGAAACCACGTATTTATGCGGTGTTCCGTTAAGTGAATGTTCTTTTACGTTGAAATGTATTTTCGCAAAAGATATTTTTTTTCTTTTTATTTTTTTTTGAATGATGTTGTACTCGGTTGCAAAATTATCAATTCCCTTTTGAGGAATAAGAGCAAACTTAATTTTGCCGAAAATTCCGCCGGTAAAATTTGGGAATAAAAATCTTTGTACTGGTGGAAATGTTTCGTTTGATAAATTCGCCTTTATCCTAATTGTAATTGTGTTTTTCGATTCGGTTGATAAAATTTCTTTTGGAACTTCAATAGAAAAAGGCAAATAACCGTTTGGATGTTTTAAAACACTTTGTTCATTAATTAAGATTTCGGAATTGTAAGAAATTCCCGGGCATTTAAGAATAATAGAATTTCCTTTCAAAATTGAATCATTTACAAAAAAAGTATTTTTAAAAATTAATTCTTCTTTTGAATTAAAAATTATGGGAGTTTTAATTTCATATTTTTTTTGAGGTTCGGAACTTTGGTAAATTTCCCAG
>CAYZGB010000112.1:0-7124 GCA_964477915.1 uncultured Melioribacter sp.
GAAACGGATGATAAACGTCGTCTTGTAACGACATTACGGGACGCGTGGAATATTTAGCCATTTCGGCAAGGTAATCTTTCCCAATTCCGTAAAAGCAATTGCGGGAAGCAATTCCGTGTCCCATTCGCGAAAGAATTATCGCCGTGTCTTTGGTAGATTCGCCGTGTGAAAGTTGCATTTTGTCCGGCGTTAAATCGTGTGCGTGTCCGCCGAGTTGCGTCATCCCCGCTTCCATTGAGTTACGTGTGCGTGTAGATTGTTCGAAGAAAAGCATAAATAGTGTTTTATCGGGCAAGTAGCGGGTTGGTTCGCCGAGTGCAAATTTGCGTTTGAGATCGAACGCCGTTTCGAATACGGTGTCGAGTTCTTGTTTTGTCCAATCGTCGGTTGTTAAAAAGTGTTTTCCTTTCAGTTGCGTTACCATAATTTTATCTCCTTTGATTAATATTACGATTTAATAGAACACGGATAACACTGGTACTAAGGATTTTCACGGATTTTTTTGTCGTTAGTAAAAATCTTTCTTCTAATTTCAGGTTTCTTTCCAAAATTTAAGAGTAAACCTAATTCGATTTCGGTTGCTTTTAAATAATTAATCAACTGCAATTCGTGTTCTTCACAAAGTGTTTCCACTGCCTTTAATTCAAGGATTATTTGATTATCAATTAAAATATCGGCGTAATATTCACCGACTATTTCACCTTTGTAAAAAACATTTATTTTCTTTTGTCTTTCACAATAAAAACCATTTGCGAGCAACTCTTGGCATAAGGCATTTTCGTAAACTTTTTCAAGAAAACCATATCCCAGAGTATTATAAACTTCGTAAAAGCACTTTATTATTTTTCTTGTTTTACTTTCTAATAACATCCGTGAAAATCCTAATAAATCCGTGTTATCCGTGTTCTATCAAAAATTTAAAACGAACATTGCATAAAATGCCGATGCTGCCACGAGATGATCAATCGGCACTTTTTCATTCGGTGCGTGGGCAAGACGCTCATCACCAGGCCCAAAACCGATTGCCGGAATGCCGTAATATCCATTAATTGTTACGCCGTTAGTTGAAAAAGTCCACTTATCCACAAGCGGCTCTTTACCAAAAACTTCACGAAATGCATCAACGCCTTTACGCACAAGCGGATGATTTTCCTCGAGTTTCCAAGTCGGGTAATACTTCTCCATTCCGTAAGTAAATCCGGTAAACGAAGTCCCTTTATATTCAAGCAATTTAACTTCTGCGTTCATATCCTTAACAATTTCGCGGACTTCATTCATCGCAAGTTCTTTATCCTCGCCCCAAGTAAGGCGTCTATCGAGATGAATTTTTGCATAATCGGAAACAGCACAAAGTGAAGGACTATTCGAAATAAACTCGGTTACGGCTACTGATCCTTTCCCGAGGAATTCATCGAATTTCAATCTTTCGTGAAGTTTTTCTATTTCGAGAACCGCACGGGAAGCTTTGTAAATTGCGTTATCGCCGCGTTCGGGTGCAGAGCCGTGTGCGGAAACGCCGTAAAATTCAACTTCAATTTCCATACGTCCGCGATGACCACGATAAATATTGAGGTTCGTCGGTTCGGTTAAAATAACTGCATCGGGTTTAATTTTTTCTTCTTCAACAAGATATTTCCAACAAAGCCCGTCGCAATCTTCTTCCATTACCGTTCCGGTAACAAGCAAGGTAACATCTTCGGGGAAACCGATTTCTTTTAATATTCTACCGGCGGTTACAGCCGCAACTGGACCACCTTTTTGATCAACACTTCCGCGACCGTGAACGTAACCGTCTTTAATTTTGCCACCAAGCGGATCGAAATCCCAATTGTTCAAATTCCCCAAATCAACAACATCAATGTGTCCATCGATTGCAATTACCTTTTTGCCGTTGCCAATTCGTCCGATTACATTGCCGAGCTTATCAATTCGCACTTCGTCAAAACCCGCCTCTTCCATTTGGCGTTTCAATTCATTTACCGCACCTTCTTCTTGCATACTCAATGATTTGTGCTTTACCATTTCCGATAAATTTTTCGCAGTGTAATCGCGATATTTTTCGGCAAGTTCGTTTATTTTTTCCGCTTTATTCATAGTTTGCTCCTAAAATTTATTTTAAAATTCCTGTATTACATTTTCGAAAATTTTCTTGCAAGTTTCTTCCCTTGATTAAAAATAGATTTATTAATTTCTTCTTCATCAATATTTACAAGTATTTTATCAATCATAAGCGGCTTTCCGCCTTGAAATACAGACTTTGGCGAACGCTCGGCGATTCCGTAAAGATAATGCCCGAAAAAATTGTTTTTATTAATCGGCGTTGGCGGAACGTAATCCCAAATAACAAAATCGGCACGTTCGCCTTCGCTTAATCCGGTAAAATCGGGGAAATATTTTTTAACGAATTCTAATTGTCCGAAAAACATTTTCGTAATTAATTCGAACGACTCATCGAAAGATAAACCGGAATGGCGAGACAAAAGGAAAATATTCTTTAACGTTCTCAACAGATTTGCGTGCATTCCGTCAGTTCCGGAAAGCAATGTAATGTTTTTAATTAAATTAAAATTTGGCAAACCGACTGCATTGTTTAAGTTTGAATCCGGATTTAATGCAATCGCGGAATTGTATTTGGAAATTGTTTCGTATTCTTTCTTGTTCAAATGTATGCCGTGAGCGAGGATTGTTTTATCGTTTAACAATCCGAATTTTGCAAGACGCTGAGCAGGAAAATTCCCGTAATTCTTTTTGCTTTCGGTTCTGTCCGCTTTATCTTCACACAGATGAATATGAATTGGAAGTCCGGTCTGTTCGCTCAATTCTTTTGCACGTTTCAATGTATTATCTGAAACTGTGAACGATGCGTGAAGTCCGAGCATTGCTTGAATGTTTGAATTTGAAAATTCGGAATAAAAATTTTCGGTCTCACTAAAACTTGCATCCGTAATTTTATCGCCGTTCCTATCGGAAATTTCGAATGCCAAAACACCGCGAACCTTGTATTTTTCAAGTATTCGAGAAATTACCGCAAGACTTCCCTTTACGTACGAAGGTGATGCGTGATGGTCGAAAATGTAAGTTACACCGTTTTTAATTGATTCAAGAACTCCCATTTCTGCAGAGAAACGGACAGCATCTAATGTTAAAGCACGATCAAGTTTCCACCAAAGATTTTCGAGTATTGAAATAAATGAATCAGTTTCGCCCTTTATTTCCAAACCCTTGGCAAGCCTGGAATAAAAATGCTCGTGAAAATTAACAAGAGGAATTGTTAAAACCGAGCCTTTTGCATCATAAACATTTTTACGATTTGATTTATCTTGCGGTGTTTTTAAATATGAAGAGAAACTTTTGCGTTTAATTTTGGAAATCTTTTCATCAATAATTTCAAGGTCTCCAAAAACCGGCAAAACATTTTCACCCTTTATTTTGCATATCCAAGCGTTTTCTATTTTGTATTTGCTCAATTTTTCTCCTTACGAAAAAGTTTGATATTATTCATATTTTTTTATTTTCAAAACCTTAAATTTACGTAAAAAAACGGCTAACGTGAACTAAATGACAATGACAACAATTATTCTTGCTGCCGGTTTTTCGAGTAGGATGAAACAGTTTAAACCGCTCGCGCTTTACGAACAAAAGACTTTTCTTGAAAATATAATTCGGAAGTCCAGTAAAATCAGTAAAGAAATTATTGTTGTTACCGGTTTTAAAAACGAACTTGTTCAAAATGAGATTAATCGAATTTCGAAATTTCAACAATCATCAATTAAAACAATATTTAATGAAAATTATAGGAACGGAATGTTTTCGTCAATAAAGAAAGGTATTTCGGAAGTTCAAACGAATTGGGCGTTGCTTCACTTTGTTGATCAACCATCGTTGCCACAAGATTTTTATTCTGAAATTAAATCAAAAGCTTCGGAAAAATTCTATTGGATACAACCGAAATTCAACGGACAAAACGGACATCCGATATTAATCTACAAAAGAATTTTTCCGCTTATCTTGAACGCAGATGATAACTTGACGTTGAAAAATGTTTCGGAACAAATAAAATTAAAATTTATTTATCCGACAATATATTCCGAAGTTTTGGATAATTTTAATGACGAAAAATTTACACAGCAAATTGCAAGATGAGTGATAAATCAACTCCAAATATCATTCTGGAAAAATTTTCGAAATTAAATCGTCCGCTTGTTTTGGACGGAGCAATGGGGACGTATTTAATTGAAAAAGGAATTAAACCTTATCGTGAAATGTGGGTAACGCTTTCAAATATTGATTTCCCCGAAATTGTAAAATCGGTTCACAAAGATTACATTTTTGCCGGAGCTGAAATAATTACAACAAACACGTTTAATTCAAATCCGGTCTCGCTTGAACTTTCGCATTACATTGAAAAATCAAGCGAAGAATTAGTACAAACCGCTGTAACCCTTGCAAAACAAGCACGAGAAGAAACCGATAGCGATGTAATTATTGCAGGCTGTAATGCACCGGCGGAAGATTGTTACCAACACGAAAGAACAATATCGAAACAGAAATTGGAATACAATCACCACAAACACATTGAATTGCTTTGGGCTGCCGGCGTCGATATTATTTGGAACGAAACTCACGGACATTGGGACGAAATCGAAATTGTTTGCGAATTTTGCGAAAACAATTCTTTGCCTTACGCAATTAATCTTTACTTCGAAGAAAATATGAAAATCCTTTCCGGTGAAAACCTTGACGAAATAGTAAAAAGAATAATTGAAAATTATCCCAATGCATTAATTGGATTTAATTGCATTGCACCTTCGCATTTTACAGAATTTATCGAAAATAATTTTGTGCAGAAGGAATGGGGATTTTATCTGAATTGCGGTGAAGAAGGAAAACACGAAGGCGAAATTTTTTGTGCTATCTCTCCCGATGTTTATATTGAGTATGTAAAAAAAATAATTAATCGAAATACTGCATTTATAGGTAGTTGCTGCGGGTCCAATCCACAGCATACCAAACAAATCAAGGAATTTTTAATTGCAGAAAATTACTCTTAAATCGATTGCAAAAATAAACCTCGGATTAGTTGTAAAAGAAAAACGCGATGATGGTTTTCATAACATCGAAACAATTTTTTATCCACTACACGATATTTTCGATACATTAACATTTGAAGCATCGAACAAGTCGGAATTTATTAGCAACATCGAATTACCTTTCGACAAAAACAATTTGATTTTCCGTGCCAAACGAGAATTGGAAAAATTTGTCGGAGAAAAATTAAACGTAAAAATCACACTCGATAAAAATATCCCGATTGGTGCAGGATTAGGTGGCGGAAGTTCTAATGCCGCAACAACGTTAAAAGCCTTGCAAAAATTGTTTTCAATCTATATTTCAGAACAAAAATTGTACGAAATTGCACTTCGTCTCGGCTCGGATGTTCCGTTTTTTTTGCTATCTAAACCTGCATTTGCGGAAGGACGAGGCGAGAAACTTAAGCCAATTAAAATTAAGATTAATAAGCCAATTGTTTTAATTAATCCGAAAATTCACATCTCAACGGCAACGGCTTACCGACGTACTTTGGGTTTTGAAACAAATATATTACGATTGGAAGCAATTATTAAGAGCGTTACTAATAATTTTGAAAATGCTGACGAATTTATTGTGAATGATTTCGAACGATATGTTTTTTATAAATATCCGAAAATTGGTGGTTTACTTTTGGATTTTTATGCTAACGGAGCAAAATTTTCTAGAATGACGGGAACAGGCTCTACGGTTTTTGGAATTTTTGAAAATGTAAAAGAAGCAAAAAAGTCAATTTCATCATTAAGTAAATTAAATTACATAACACTTCTGTCCAAAAAACATGGCTGATATTAAAAAAAATCAAAAAGAAAAAATTGTTGCCGGAAGAATTTCCGTAGTTGTTGGTTTACTTGTTTTTGGAGCGAAAATTACCGCATATCTTTTGACTTCATCATCTGCAATTTTTTCAGATGCCGCAGAATCCGTTGTTCATGTTTTGGCAACAGGACTTGCACTTTTCAGTCTTTATTACGCTGCCAAACCGCCCGATAAAAATCATTTGTACGGTCACGGGAATATCGAATATTTTTCCGCCGGAATGGAAGGACTTTTAATTGTTATCGCAGCAATAACGATTATTTACGAAGCATTTCAAAAAATAATTTACGGCGTTAAATTACAACACCTAGGATTTGGTATTTCGATTACTATGGTAATTGTAGTCGTTAATCTTTTGTTAGGAATGTATTTGATTAAGAAAGGAAATAAAACAGAATCGTTGATTTTAATTGCCGACGGCAAACATATTCTTACTGATTCTTACACAAGCGGTGGTGTGGTAATTGGATTGTTGCTTGTTAATTTTACAGGCATAAAACTTTTTGATCCGTTGCTTGCTTTTTTTGTAGCAGTAAATATTATTGTAACGGGTTTTAAATTAATACGTGAGTCTATCGGTGGCTTAATGTTGGAAAGCGATCAAGAAATACTGAAAAAAATAATTGAGAGATTAAACCTTATACGTAAGCCATATTGGATTGATATTCATCAACTTCGTTTTTTCAGAATTGTTAACAAATTACATATTGATTTTCATCTTGTGCTCCCCTTTTATTTAACAATTAAAGAAGCTCATGATATTGAAGATACAATTAGAGATGAACTTACTGTTGATTTCCCACAATCGGAAATAATTATTCACTTGGACTATTGTAATGAAGCGATGTGTGAATTTTGCGAATATTCGGATTGCTCGTATCGAGCTAAATCTAAAACTAAAACAATAGATTGGAATGCAGAAAAATTAATTTCGAAACCAACAATAGGTTAAATTTGAAAATGAAAGACAAAATTAAAAAATCTAAAAAAATTAAAATCGATAAATCAATCGTCTCGTTTGTTTCAACTTCGGATGCAAAAAGACTCAAAATTGAATACTACTTTTTGCCCGAGACCAAACAAGTTTTAGCACCGGTAACATTTGGCGATTTTGCACAAGGACCTCCCGGATACGCACACGGAGGAGCAATTGCGGCGGTTTTAGACGAAGCAATGGGAATAACCGCTTGGATTAATAACATAAAGGTACTTACAAA
>CAYZGB010000113.1:0-7087 GCA_964477915.1 uncultured Melioribacter sp.
CTTTTTTAATTGTAACAAAATTTCGTTCGGAAAAGAGACATTCGATTTTCATTCGTGAATTCGTGGCAATTTATTACAACTGGCGAATAATTTACAAATCCGTGCTACGTTTCCAAAATCAATTTCGCACGAAGCGAAACTTCATTTAGCAATTGTCCTAAATTTTAGTTATCCCAACTTATTCAATACATTAAGCTTTTCTTCGTATAAGGCGAGTTCTTTGGCAACTTCACTTTCGGTCTTTTTCTTTTCCTCAATTGTTTCAATTAAAATTTTCTCCAGACTTTTAAGTACCGAGTCAAGCTTATTATTCAAATCGAATTTAAATTGCAAAAACGATTCCTGAATGCGATAATTAATATCGTATTTTACACTTGCCGTGTTCGAAATTATTTTCTCCTTAAAGTTCTTCAAAATTTTATTGAGCAAAGTTTTTTTAATTACAGCTGCTGGCATTTTCTTGCGTATGCTTTTGTTGTTCAAACCAAGTGGAATCGGTTGCGCGGAAAAATTGTAATAGAAGCCGGTGTAAATATCCAAATCGAAAATATCAGACAACGCTTCGAATTTTAGTCCCGTAAATTCCGGCAGAGTGGCAATTAGTTCACTTAAAAATTTATTTGAACCTTCGCCATATTTATTTAGTAACGTTTTGAATTTTTCAATCACATCTTTCTCAAGCGATTTTTTCAATTTGTCGAAATCCTCACGAATAGCGGAAAAATATTCAATCTGAAATTCCTCGGGTGAAAGTTCTTTAATCTTTTCAACTACCTCGGTAAAATTTTCGTTGAATTCTTTCTCAATTTTTTCGTTTAAGATATTTCCGAGTTTATCGGTTTCTTCTTCAACATATTCTTGCAAACGTTTAATCTTTCCTTCCATCAAAATATCAAATTCGTCTTTTTCAGTTTTCATTACTTCAATACTTTTTTGAAATTGCGAAAGCTTTTCGTCAAGTTGTTCGGCCGGCATCTTTAATGTTCTAATCTTAAATGCGATTAACGACTTTGCTTCGTTCAAAACCTTGATAAATCGGGACTTCGTGGCTTTAATGAAAATTTCTTCTTTTTCATTATTGAGCAAATCGAAAATTACTTGCTTAACTTTTCCAATATTGCTTTTTTCAATCAAAGCGGGATTGTTTCCCCGTAAGCCTTCCAACGCAAGTTTACTTGATGTTTGAATAATCTTAAAATTGTTTTCACAAATTCCGCTTAATACTTGGTTATTGTAATCGGTTAATTCCGTTAAGGATTCGTTTTCGAGCAAATCGGTTTTATTTAACACAAAAATTATTCTCGGAACAATTTCTTTAAGTTTGCTTAAAAATTCCACCTCAAGTTTGGTAATAGGAATATCGGTCGAGAGCATAAAAACCGCAGCATCGATTTTGTTTACAAATTCCAAAGTTGTTTGTGTATTGTGTTCAAGCGAAGAACCGACACCGGGAGTATCGATTATTGTAACGAATTTTAAAATCTCGGAAGGATAATAAATTATTACTTTCGTAACATTTTTTTCGTTGTTCGGATTTTTAGCCTCTGCAATAAAATCTTTTACTTCATCAATCCGCACTTTTTCTTTTTTGCCGTGCTTAAAATAAATTTCGGCATATTTTTCGTCAGAATGTTCAATTAGGGTAATAATTGCCGTCAAAGGAACAACGCCGGAAGGTACAACAATTTCGCCAAGAAGAGAATTGATAAACGAAGATTTCCCACGTTTGAAAAGTCCGAGAACGACAAGGTAAAATTTTTCTTCGCTTATCTTTCCGCTTAATTCATCAATCTCACTTTCGAGTGCGGGATTTAATAATCCGTTCAAGGTGTTTTTAATTACATCAAGATTTTCAAGTAACGAGGCTGACTTATTCATCTTACTCACTGATTTTATTGAGGATTAATATTTGTGGAATTTTAGCAGGGATAGTCATTAATAACTCGCAATTAATTTTTGATTTAGTAGGAGTTATTAATTCCGTTGCGGAATGGTTAAGGTGAACCCCATCACCTTTTCAAAATTAACAAAGTAAAATTAAAAACACAATTTTCATTTCAATAGTTTATTTTTAGGTAAAAAATCAAAAATAAAACTTAAACATTGGAGATAGTTAATGATTGACTTGCGAAGTGATACCGTAACAAAACCATCTGACGAAATGAGAAAGGTTATGTGTAATGCCGAAGTTGGCGATGATGTTTACAAAGAAGACCCGACAGTAAATGAATTGGAAAACTATGCAGCTGAACTATTTGGGAAAGAGGCTGCATTATTCGTTCCGAGTGGTGTAATGGGAAATCAAATTTGTTTGAATGTGCTTACAAATCCATCTGACGAGATTATTTGTGAAAAAACCGCTCATATTTTCCAATATGAGTCCGGCTCGGCTGCTGCGTTAAGTGGCTTGCATCTTAATCTTATTGAAGGTGAAAACGGCGTAATTACCGCCAAAGATGTTGAATCTGTAATTCGTCCTAAAGAAGCCTATTATATGCCACGTACCAAGGTAATTGAAGTAGAGAACACGCACAATGTTGCAGGTGGAACAATTTTTCCAATTGAAGAAATTAAAAATTTGCGAAAATTAGCAGATCAATACGGACTTTTTATGCATCTCGACGGAGCAAGAATTTGGAATGCTCACGTAGAGACAAATATTCCCTTTGATGAATATGCACTTTATTTCGATTCGCTTTCCGTTTGCCTTTCAAAAGGTCTTGGTGCTCCAATCGGCTCTTTGATTTTAGGTTCTAAAGATTTTATCGAGGAAGCGTTTAGGGTAAGAAAAGCCTGGGGAGGTGGAATGAGACAAGTTGGAATTATTGCGGCTGCCGGACTTTACGCTATAAAAAATAATATTTCTCGGTTGAAAGAAGATCACGAAAAAGCAAAACAGCTTGCCGAATTTTTAGATGGTTTAGAAAATGTGGAAATTAATTTAAGCACAGTCCAAACCAATATTATTTCGTTTATGCCTCTTAAAATAAGTGTTAAAGATGGAATTAAACTTTGCGCTGAAAATGGATTAAAACTTGGAGCGGGTGGACACGGCAAAATTAGAGCAGTAACTCATTTGGATGTTTCTTTTTATGATATTGAAAAATCAAAAGAAATTTTAGCTAAAGTTTTTGCTTAATGTAGTTAAAACAGTCAAAAAACTTACACGAGATAAGCCGTTGAAATTTTTTCGGTTTTCTATTTTATAGCACTTACTTTTTGTGTTTACAAATTAATTAAACCAATGCTATTATCGAGTAAGCAATTCCGACAACAAGAAAAAGTGCAAAAATTGTTGTAAGGGAAATCGAAAATTGAAAAGGGAAATGGACATAAAAAGGACGAACACCAATCAATAATTTGATTTCCATTTCGTCTTTTAGCATTTCGTGAATTTTATCGGAAAATTTTCTGATTATAAAAAACAACCCGATTAGCAAAAGTAAGATTACCGCAAAAATTATTATTGAAATTAATGTAAAATGCTTGGATAAAGCAAAAGCGGATTTGCGCGGATAATGAATACTTTCGATTGCTTTATCTTTTTCGAGTTTTTTAAGGAATGAAAGAATTTCGGAATATGAGTAATTGCCGGTAAACCGAATATTAACCGAAACCGGAAAGCGAACTTCTTTAAGAAGAATATCTTCGTTGATGTTTAGTCTTTTCGAAAAAATCTTCGCCGCATCTTTTGAATCGATAAACTCAATTTGCAAATTTCGATTTTGCTTTAACTTTTTGACAACCGAATTAATTTCCTTTTGTGCCGAGCCGGATTTGAAAAAAACTTTTGCAACAAATCTGTTTTCAATGTTGTTGCGAATTTCGGGAAACTTAAGCACCACAAACGAAGTGGAAAGTAACAAAGAAAATGCAATCAATTGCAATAAAAATACTACAAAGTAAGTATCCGAAAATCTTTTGAACAGACGATATGTTTCTCTAATTACGGTAAACATTAGTAATTCGATTCGTCAATCCAACTTACGATTTTCCAAACACCATCATCATTTTTTCTCAATTGTAAATTTGCCCTGCCGTCCAAAAATACAATGTCGCTGGGATTAAAAGTTACGGTTAAATTAAAACTTCGAATAACATTGCTCGAATCATCAGAAATGAAATTTATATTATTCCAAACCAAATCGAGGTTATCGGTGTTTTGGAACAAACGGTAGGTTATTCGCATCTCTTCATCGCGGTTCCACGAAACATCAACGCCGTTGTTATAATCGCGATAAGTAAAAATAAAATCGGGAGCGAGCAATTTGCCGTATATTACCGTATCCTTAAAAGTATAAGCATAACGGAAATTTCTAAATACGCCGTCAATATCTTTTTGGTCGGAAATAAGTGATTCGTTATCGCTTAAATTTTCATCAATGGATGGAGCAAACGGATTTACGCAACCGCCAAGCACAAAAAGGAATGCTAAAAACAATATTAAGAATATTCGCTTAATAACTTCTTCCTTTTAATTCGCTCCAACTCGGGTAATTTTGTTTTTCGTAATCTACCCAACGGGAAATTACCCACTGCTGACGGGAATCGAGCACAATTGTAAATTTCAAATTACCTTGATAAACCGGTGCAAGATTTTCGTTTTCGTAATTCAAATTTATGACATACGAAAAATCGTAAACCGCACTATCGGCATATTGAGTATAGCCAAGTTTATTGAGGGAAAGAATAATAGGAGTTCCTTCGGGTAGCATATTTATTAGCGAAGTAAAATAATCGCGTTCGGAATTTAAATCCCAATTTTGAAAAACAGAATAAATTACCGAAGCACTTGCCGTTGGGACAAACCGGAACTGTTTATCGGTAAACGCCGGCGAAACAAAACATGCAAGATAATTTTCCGTTACCTTGTTTTTAAAAGCATTTGTCAAATTCGAAAAAAGAATTTCCGGCGAAGTTGAAGGCAAAAAATCATCGCGGGTTGTATTTGGTGGCTCCGCTTCGCGTGTTTGTAAAAAATCGCACGAAACCGCAGCCACAAACAAAAATAAGATTAAGAAATAATATTTAATCTTTCCTTTCATTTTAAATTTCGATCCTCGAAAGGACTGCTCTTCCTACGGTTGCTTCGTCGGCAAATTCCAAATCGCTACCAACAGGCAATCCGGTTGGAATTCGAGTAATTTTAATATCGAGAGGTTTTAATAATTTTGCCAAATAAAGCGATGTTGTTTCGCCTTCCGTATTCGGATTTAGGGCCAAAAATATTTCATTTACATCTTCGGTCTGCAAACGTTGTAGCAATTCCTTGATGCGTAAATCGTCGGGCGTAATTCCCGCCAAAGGATTTAGCACACCACCGAGCACGTGATACAATCCCTTAAACTCGTTTGTTTTTTCGATTGTAATAACATCGTTTACGTTTTCAACAACGCAAATAACCGATTGGTCGCGGTTCGGATTGGAACAAATCTCGCAATACTCACCTTCGGAAATATTGTAACAACGTTTGCAAAAGTGCAATTTGGTTTTAAGATTTACGAGCGATTCGGCAAGGCGTCTTACCGCTTCTTCATCGTTTTGTAAAATATGTAGAGCAAGACGTTGTGCCGTCTTTTTCCCAATTGACGGGAGTTTGCTCAATTCGTCAATTGCAATTTGTAAAGGTTCGGCAATTTGCATTTATTAAAATCCCGGGATATTTAGTCCAGGTGGAATCATTCCTTTTGTAACTTTCGCAAGTTCTTCTTCCGCCATTTTACCGGCAGATTCAATTGCTTTATTAACCGCGGCAACAATTAAATCTTCGAGCATCTCTTTATCTTCAACGTTAATTACTTCGTCGTTTATTTCCAATTTAACCAATTCCTTTTGTCCGTTTACCGTTGCACGAACCATTCCGCCACCGCTTTCTTCACTTACGGTTTTGTTACGTAATTCTTCCTGAACGCGAGCCATTTCCTCTTGCATCTTCTGTACTTGTTTCAACATACCTTGCATTCCGCCTTTAAGCATTTTACCTCCGAATTTTATGTTATGATTTCGAGAATTATTTTAATAATTTTTATGTTCAAATTTAAAACATAATTTATTTATCATAAAGATAAACATTTAATTTACTATGTTCACAAAATACGGCTACGGAACACTTGCTTTTATTACTTTTACCGTAATTCTAATAGTAGTTTTGGCACTTTTTCTAAAAAACGATTATCTGAAATATTTTATTGTTACAGCCTCAACTTTGTTTTTGATTTTTACAATCTATTTTTTCCGCGATCCCGAAAGAGTTCCGCCAAACAAAGAAAACGTAATAGTTTCCCCAGCCGACGGCAAAGTGCTTTTAATTAAAAATACAAGCGGTAACGATTTTATTAACGAAGAAGCAATTCAAATTTCCGTATTTATGTCTCCATTTGATGTTCACGTAAATCGCATTCCGATTAGCGGAAAAGTTGAATACTTAAAATACGTGGAAGGTAAATTTTTAACGGCATTTAACGATAAAGCCGATAGCGAAAACGAACGGAACGAAATCGGAATTTTATCCAAACACGGAAAAGTATTTTTTACACAAGTTGCCGGAATTTTTGCACGCCGAATAATTTCGGAATTAAAACAAGGTGATTCGGTAAAAATCGCTGAAAGATTTGGAATGATAAAATTCGGAAGCCGTAGCGATATTGTTGTGCCGAAGAACAAATGGATTCCCGTTGTAAAAGAAGGTGAACACGTAACCGCCGGAAAAACAATAATCTTTAAGTTGGCTAATGAGAAAAATTAATTTTACCAAAGCAATATTTCCTAACACATTTACCGCACTTAATTTATTAAGCGGATTTTTCTCGATTATGTTTGCCGCAGAAGGTAAGTTAATTCTTGCATCGATTTTTATTTTCGTCGCAGTCTTTTTCGATGCTTTTGACGGTGCTGTTGCACGAATGTTTAAAACATCGAGTAAACTTGGCGTCGAGCTTGATTCTCTTGCCGATGTTGTTAGCTTTGGTACCGCACCGGCAATCCTGATGTATTATTCTTATCTCGATAAATACGAAATACTCGGAATTGTGGTTGCGTCAATCTACTTAATTTTCGGTGCGTTTCGGCTTGCCCGATTTAATGCAAT
>CAYZGB010000114.1:0-1654 GCA_964477915.1 uncultured Melioribacter sp.
AAGAGAAAAACCAAAGCTCCGTAGGAGTGACATCTTAAATCAATTAAACGAAACAAAGTTACGTTTGCTAGTTCCGAACGAAATACAATTTCGTTCGGAACTAGAAAGCCAAATTGTCATTGCGAGACTCCGCTTGCGGAGGCGAAGCAATCTCCAATACAGAAAACCAATGCCGAATATCCAGGAGATTGTCCCGACTTACTTTGTTTGTCGGGATCATTTCGCTTCACTCAATTCCTCGCAATGACTGAATCAAGAACTTTATGAACTTTTAACTTTAAAGATTTCTCTCCCGACGCGTCTAGAAAGGCTTCGTTCGAAATGACAGAAAAATAACATCAAAGTCCAGTAGAGACGAGGAACAATAAAAAAATTTACCTCAAAATTTCCACTTGTGAGAATTTCGAAGTATCAAATAATTCATTTGCCAAATGATTAATCTTTTCCAAAGAAATTTCTTGCAATTCCTGTTGAATTTGTTTTACATCTTTGATTTGACTGAAATTCGAATATTGCGAACCGAGATTAAAAATCCTTCCCGATAAATCCTCATTGCTTAAAACATAATTGCTGAAATAAATATTTTTCGCTTTTTCCAGCTCGCCTTTTTTTATGTTTCCTTTCGAAATTCTTTCCAGTTCAGAAAAAATAATTTTCTCGGCTTTCTTTCCGTTTTGCGGATTTGTCGAAAAATAAATCCCGAATGCGGAAATATCGGAATAACCGTTTACAAAAGAGGAAATTTGATACGCAATTCCGCTGTTTTCCCGTAACTTCAAGAAAAGCCTCGAACTGCTTCCTTCTCCGAGAATAATCGACAAAATTTTAGTTGCCAAATAATTTTCATCCGTTTTGCCTACAAAAATGCGACCGATTATCGAATAATATTGGCTTACCGGTTTATTAAACGTAACAAAATTAATTTGATCGTCCGGCAATTTCTTTTTTCTTTTTGTTTTGCTTCGCTTTTGTGCTGGAAGTGTTGTTAATAAATTCTTCTCAATTAATGCAAGAACATCCGATTTAACAAAATTGCCACTAACGATAATATTAATTTTGCCTCGTAAATATTTTTTTCGATAATAATCCGAAAGAGTTTGGTGATTAAATGCTTCAATGTTTTGCTCCGTTCCGATAATCGGATTAGCGAGTGAAATTCCGTGGAAAATCGTTCTTTCAAATTCATCCGAAATAAATTCTTCCGGCGTGTCATTCGCATCGTGAAGTTCATCGAGGATTACGTTTTTTTCTTTTGCGATTTCTTTTTCGTCGAAAAGAGGATTGAGAATCATATCGGAAAGTATTTCAAAAGTCTTTTGCAGTGTGCCGTTTAGTCCGCGTGCGTAAAAGCAAGTTTGCTCTTTCGAAGTAAAGGCATTCAAGTAAGTGCCGTTTTTTTCGGTTTCCAACGAAATCTTTCGAGCCGAACGTTTTCGCGTTCCTTTGAATAACATATGTTCGATAAAATGCGAAATTCCGTTTTGGTAATTGTTTTCGTCTCGCGAACCGGTATCGAAGCAAATTCCCAGAGCGTAAGAATCATAATTAAGATTCTCATCGGAAATTAACGTAACGGCTTTGTTTAATTTTTTGATTTCGGGCATCTAATTTTCTTCTTTTTAAAATTTGAAAGTGCAAATATAATGAATAATTG
>CAYZGB010000114.1:1754-7066 GCA_964477915.1 uncultured Melioribacter sp.
GTAAGAATAAAATTGTAATAATCCGCTTTAACCTTGTAAAATAAAAACGGGGAAGAATTTCGTAGCGAATCGATTAATTCGGGAGCATTTTTTGTTTGATTAGTTAGTAAAAGAAACTTAATCTTGTAGTCAATAAATTTTAATCGATAACCTGAGTGTTTGAAATTAGTTGAATTTTGCTCAATGTAATTAAGTGCTTCGCTAAATTTTTGATTTTTCGACAAAATATCTAAATAGCGGAAGAAATCGTGATTAGAATAGTAATTTTCGTAAAGCGATTTGTAAATTTTAGAAGCAATACTATCTTTGGTATGCTCCGCTTTTTGCTCCATTTCCGCAACAAAATGTGGACATTTCATTTGATAAATTTGTCGTGCTTCCAAAATAAAATCAACAATTTTTGATGTGTAATTCGGGGCATCATAATTATTTAGAAATGTGTAAAAATCTTCGGAAATAAAATTAATTTTAATTCCATAAGTTGAATGGAAATCGCCGGTTGCGTAATATTTTTTGAATTTATCAATTCCATATTTTTCAATTAAATATTTAACAAATGCTCCCGAATAAAGATAAACCAACGACGGTGGCAATCCAAAGAACGAAAAGTTGCTGAAAAGTTCCGGTATTGGAACGGTAATTTTTCTTTTTGCCAATTGAGAAGCGATTTCGTAAATAGGAAATCCGTAAAAATTATTTTGTGCCGCTACCGCAAAACCTTCCGTCAAAGCCGGATTAAATCCCGAAGCAATGTGTAGTAAATTTTCCGAAAATTCGGAAGCATAAATATGTGCAAGTTCGTGTTTTAAATTATTATCTCCCAATACAGTAAAAATCGAATGTTGCCACGGTTTTGCAACATCGGCACCGGGGGCTCCGAAAAATTTTCGTTTTAAGTCATTATCTGGGAAAATGAACGACTTTACGGGGAAATTGAATTTTTGATTTACAAATTTCTCAATTTGTTGTTTGTAAAAATTATGCTCCGTTAAAAGATATTTTAGCTTGTTACTATCGGCTTTCTCAAATAAATAAAGTGTGAAATTTTTATCACTTATTTGTGATTTACTTTTATTTTCAAGTGATGAATAGGGGAAAGAAAATCCGAAAGCAATTTTAAGCGGAAACATAAAAATTAATAATATTGTAATGATTTTAAGTAGGGAAGGTTTTTTTATTTTGGCAAATATTAAAAACGGGAGCAAGATGAATAATCTGTAAAGAACTAATTTTAAATCTACCGGAATGAATTTATCGTAAATAGTTCCAGGGAAATAACCAATTAAAATATTGTAGAAAAAGATGTGAGGGAATAGATATACTTCAATAAATGGCTCGAGAACAATTAAAATAAGTATTGATAAATAAATAAGATAAAACTTCTTTGTGTGAAAATCTCTTAATGAAAATATTAGTATTAATGAATAAATTGCAGAAAAGAATGGAATAACAAAATAATATTTTAATCCGTGTAATATTGAGCATTTCTGAAAATTTCCGAAAAGTAATGAAATAATAATTGGAACAAATATTAGTGTGGCAAGATAAACTAAAATAGTTGTCCTTTTTCTTGCTCCCGATGAAATTTTTTTACGTAAGCCGAAAGGAATAATCAAATAAAAGAATATTCCATTATTTGCCGAAAACTCATAACTAAAATCGGAGACAAGAGGTAAGAATTGTAAGATTGCTTCAAAAATTACAACAACTGAAATGAAAAAAAGGAAAGGAAATAAATTATTCTTCTTAATTTGATTAATATTCATCGGTTTTTACTCGTTCAATATTTGCACCGAGCGAGCGTAATTTTTCTTCAATTCTCTGATAACCTCTATCGAGATGATAAATTCGTAATACTTCCGTTTTTCCTTCTGCTGCCAATCCTCCAAGAACAAGTGATGCCGAAGCACGCAAATCAGTGGACATTACTTTTGCTCCTTTTAGTTTTTCCACACCACGCACAACAGCAGTATTTTCAACAAGTTGAATATTTGCTCCCAAACGATTTAATTCCGGGACGTGCTTAAATCTATCGAAATAAATTTTATCGGTAATCCTACTTGTTCCTTTTGCAAGGCTCATATAGGCTATCCACTGTGCCTGCAAATCCGTCGGAAATCCCGGATAAACCGCTGTTGAAATATCTACCGGAATTATTTCATTTTCCGTTGCATCGATTTCTACTAAATTTTTAGAAACAAATAATTTAACGCCACTTTCTTGAAGTTTTTCGTAAAGAATTTCCAAATGTTCTGGATTAGAATATTCAATTGAAATTTTGCCGTGTGTAAGTGCAGCTGCAATTAACATTGTTCCGGCTTCTATTCTATCATCAATATTTTCGCATTCAATTCCGTGTAATTCTTCCACACCTTCAATTTCGAGCGTCTTGCTCCCAATTCCGTTAATTCTTGCTCCCATTTTTGATAATTGTTGTGCTAATAGTGTAATTTCCGGTTCAATCGCTGCATTGTAGATTACGGTTGTTCCTTTCGCCAAAACAGCAGCCATTAATGTATTTCCGGTTGCTCCTACTGATGAAACATCAAAACTTATTTTGGCACCGTGCAACCTATTTGCTTTAGCAATAATGTAACCTTCCTCAAAATCGAGATTAGCACCCAATTTTTTCATTGCTTCGAGGTGCAAATTAATCGGACGCGGTCCCCAAGCACAGCCACCGGGCATCGATACTTTTGCATATCCGTAACGAGAAAGTAATGGTCCTAAAACGTAAATTGAAGCACGCATTTTTTTTACGAGTTCGTAAGGTGCTTCCATATTTGTGATTGATGAATTGTCTATTTCCAAAGTTTCATTATCGTATTCGATTTTAGAACCTAATTTTTCGAGAAGTTTTTTCATCGTAAAAATATCGTTAACGCGAGGGATATTGTGTAGAACGGTTTTATCGCTCGTCATTAACGTTGCAGGCATAATTGCAAGTGCGGAGTTTTTCGCACCGCTGATTTTTACTTTTCCATAGAGCGGTTTACCGCCATAAATTACAAATTTTTCCATAATCGATTATTTGTTTTTCGGATTGATTTTTAAGAGTGTTCCGTTATCGCCAACAATAAAAAGTACGTTACTACTGGTTACGGTAAAATCATTTAATCTAAAATAATATTTGCTATTTACCGTTCCCCAAGTTTCTCCGGCATCTTTGGAAAGAAGAATTACTCCGCGGTTACCGGTTGCAATTGCGGTAAGTTCATCAAGGAATTTTATTTTGGTTAAGTTTAATGTGTTTTTAGTCTTAATTTCTTTCCACTTGTCTCCAGCGTCGTTTGTCAAAAAAATATTATTAGAACCGCCGCAAGCAAGTCCGTAATGATCATTTTTGAACGTAATAGATTTCAAATATTTTTTTGTAAAAGGCTTTTGTTCAATCCAAGTATAGCCGGCATCCGTTGATTTTAATATTTCGCCATTCCAACCAACGGCAATAGCAATGTTTTGTGTAAGAAATTCGACATCGTAAAGTAAACGATTTGTGTTACTTTTTGCTTTAAGCCAGGTTTTCCCTCCGTTTTCCGTTCTGAAAATTGCACCTTTTGAGCCGACGATTAATCCCAATTCGCGAGTGGCAAAGGCAATGTCGAATAAAGTGGCATTGCTAATAAATGGAACTTTGGAAGCGGATTGTAATAAATCGTGCGTTTCGATTATTGTTCCGTTTGCTCCGACAAGAAAACCATCGCCGGTTTCGAAAAAATGGCTTGAATAAAATGTATTTTTAGCAAAAATGTTCGTTGAATCTTTCGTAAAGATTTTCACTTGTTTCCAATTGTTTCCGCCGTCAACAGTTTCGAGAACCAAACCGGAATCGCCGACAGCAAAGCCAATATTTGAGTTCACGAATTGGACATTATTTAAATTAAGTTTTGTTTTAATTGGAATTTTGGCAATCGAATTAAAATTGTATTCTCCTGCCGAACGGAAAAAGTTATTTAAATTATATTTATCGAGTTTTTCATATTCTTTGTTTTTCAAAAAGTCATCAACCTGCCCAACAATAAAATGCATTACAATAATCAATGTTAGAATTATTCCGGAAATAATTGAAATAGGAACAATAATTTTTTTCTTCTTCTTTTTACCGGATGCTTCGTAAATTCCACCGGCAGGGGAGTAGTTACGTAGTTTTTCAAATTTAATTATATCGCTATAAAATTCGTTGCAATTCTGGTATCTTTCCGCAGGATTTTTCTTTAAAGCTTTTGCAATTATTTCATCAATAAAAGGTGGAATATCGGGAAATTTCAAATGGATTTTCGGAGGCTCTTTTTTCATATGAGCATCAAGGACTTCGTATTCGCTATCGCCTAAAAATGGCGGGTCGCCGGTTATCATTTCGTAAAACGTACAACCGAGTGCGTAAATATCGGTAAGGTGAGTAACGTTAATACCTTTAATTTGTTCGGGACTCATATAAAACGGAGTCCCTACTTTTGCGCCGGTTCGTGTCATTGAATTATCTTCGAAAATAGATTTGGAAATTCCGAAATCCATAATTTTAGCGATGCCTTCTTTAGTAACGATAATATTTGAAGGCTTGATGTCGCGGTGAATAAATCCTTTTGAATGTGCGTATCCAACGGCGGAAAGAATTTGCTTAATTAAGTAAATTGCATCGCTAATGTGTAACCGACGGCGAGAGTAAATCAATTTATCTAAACTCGTTCCTTCGACGTACTCCATTACAATTCCGAGCATTCCCTCGTAATCCAAAAAACCGTAAACGGTAACGATGTTTTGGTGATTAAGTTTTGCTTGGTTTTTGGCTTCCCGCTTAAATCTTTCGCGAAGGTTCGGATTATCGACAATTTCCGCTTTAAGAAATTTTATTGCAACGTAACGTTCCAGATTTTTGTCGTAAGCGCGGTAAACAATACCCATTCCGCCACGACCAAGAACTTGAATTATTTTGTAACCATGCAGTGTTTTGCCGATTAATTCATCCATAATTTTGTCCGCTTTTGGAAATCATTTTGTTTTGATTTACAAATATAGTAATAAAATTTCTGCTTTAATGTTAATTTTTTGTCTTTCGTCTTTGGTGGTGAGTTTGTCTGCATTCCGGATTTTATAGAACACAGATAACTCGTTCAGTCCGTAGTCCGTCGTCCGTGGTCAATTCAAATTTCAAAAATCTTTTCCTCCGTCCGAAACTGAGTTTCGGACGGAAATAGCAGCCGAAATTTTATTTCGGGAAGTCCCGTAGGGACGAAATATTTGTAGTTAAAGCAAAAATAAATTGTCATTTCGAACCCCGATTCCGACACGTCGGAAGAGGGGTGAGAAATCTT
>CAYZGB010000115.1:0-7061 GCA_964477915.1 uncultured Melioribacter sp.
ATAAAATTTCTAATGCTATTTTCGTCCGAAACACAGTTTCGGACGGAGAAACTGAACAGTTTTCCCCCGATACCTCAAGACTGAACGCTGACCAGTTTACCCCGAGAATCGGGGCTGGACGCTGATTTTCCGCTCACTCTTCACAGCTCACACAAAAATTAATATCAGCGATAATCATAAAAGATAAGTAAAAGCAGCGTACCATTCGATCGCAATAAGAATATTAAATTATCAATATCATTGTCCTAAATACAATTCGGGAAAGAATAAAGAATCTTACTTCTCACTCCATTCGTTAATCAATTCCTCAATTTCCGCTTCTGATAATTCGGTTTGTTTATACATTCCTTTCAACAAACGCTGGCGTTGAGCCTCGTATAAAATAACCGCAGTTGCAACCGAAACGTTCAAACTTTGAATCATTCCGTGCATCGGAATGTAAATTGTACCGTCGGAAAGTTTTGCCGCCTCTTCAGAAACACCGCGATGTTCGTTCCCCATTACAATTGCAACTTTTTCGGTAAAATCAATATCGTAAATGCTTTGTGAGTTTTCGTCAAGCAATGTGGAGTAAATTTTAAATCCTTCGTTACGTAACGCAGCAAAGCACGTTTCCGTATCGTTGAATTTTTCCTTCTCAATCCATTTATTTGCTGAAGATGACGATGTTTTGCTGATTTTCGGAAATTCTTCAATTGTGTAAAGCAACGTAACTTTCGGAAGACCAACGGCATCGCAAGTGCGGAAAATTGCACTAACGTTGTGCGGGTCGTGAATATTTTCCATTACAACACGCAACGAAAATTGCCTTTGTCGTACTACATTTTCAATTTTCTTTAATCTTCTTTCAGTCAAAAACTCTTTCACTTGTCCTACCGAAAACTATTTTGTATTGATTGAAATTTCCGCCCTTTTTTATTTTATCAACTTTAATTTCTTTTTCGCTTTCAAGATTAAAATAGAAGACAATTAATTCAAGCACTTTACGAATTGCGTCTTCTTCACTTTCCGCCCAACTTTCAACGCCTTCGAGCGAATTTACTTTTGCGGAAAATCCGTCAAGTTCCTTGCTTACAATCAAATCCAAAATCATTTTAATAACCCGAAGAAGAACTTTTTTCGCCCGTTACGATTTTTACACTTGCGCTTGCTCCGATTCTATCGGCGCCCATTGCAATCATCTTTTCAGCATCTTCCAACGAACGAATGCCACCGGAAGCTTTGACCCCAACAGCACTACCTACAACAAATTTCATTAATGCCACGTCGCCTGCGGTTGCTCCGCCTTTGCTAAATCCGGTAGATGTTTTTACAAAATCTGCCTTTGCCTCTTTTGCAAGCAAGCAAGCTTTAACTTTTTCTTCATCGGTTAAAAGAGCCGTTTCAATTATAACTTTACATACGGCATTGTTTCTTTTAGCGGCAAGCACAACTTGATTAATATCGTTAAAAACGTAATCGTAATCGCCGGATTTTAATCTTCCGATATTAATTACCATATCAATTTCTTCGGCACCATTTGCAATTGCCTGCTCCGTTTCAAATCGTTTAACTTCGGTTGTAGTTGCTCCCAATGGGAAACCAATTACAGTGCAAACTTTAACATCTGTATCTTTTAATAAATCGGAACTTAATTTAACGTAACCGGGATTTACACAGACCGAAGCGAAATTAAATTCTGCTGCTTCGGAGCAGAGTTGCTTAATGTCTTCGGGAGTTGCTTCGGGTTTTAGCAGAGTGTGATCAATCATTCGTGCTATTTGGGAATTTTTGATTTCTTTGCCAACTCCGGGACCGGCAGCAATTCTTTCCGCACCTTGCTCCACAATATTTTTCACCGCAATAGGTTGCTCCACAACGTTACGTTCCCAGCCTTCGCAAGTGTTGTAAGTGCAATAAAAATCGTGTAATGCCTTTTCGGTAAAAACTTGATTTACGACTTTATCGATTATATTTGACATTGTAAAATCCTTTAAATATTTCTCTTTATATTATTAAAAATAAATAAGTTGCAAGTAAAATCTTTATAAATTACTTAACCGTGATTTCAATGTATTTTTGAGTAACATAGCAATCGTCATTGGACCTACACCACCCGGAACCGGAGTAATAAACGAAGCTTTTTCGGAAACTTCTTCAAATGCCACATCGCCAACTAATCTGTAACCTTTTTTCTTCTCGGGAGCATCAATTCTGTTAATTCCAACATCTATTACCACAACATTATCTTTTACCATATCGGCTTTAATAAATTCAGGCTTGCCAATTGCCGCAATTAAAATATCCGCTTGTTTTGTGTAATACGAAATTTCTTTCGCAGCCGAATGAACAACAGTTACAATGGAATTGCTCCATTCTTTCTTTTGCATCATAAGGTTTGCAATCGGTTTGCCTACAATATTGCTCCGACCTACTACGACAACGTGTTTTCCTTTAGTTTCTATTTGGTAACGTTGTAATAATTCAATAATTCCGTATGGTGTGCAAGGAATAAAGGTATCCACGCCAATTACAAGTTTGCCAACGTTAACCGGATGAAAGCCGTCAACATCTTTGTTGGGAGCAATTTTTTCAATTACTTTTTGCTCATCGATTTGCGATGGCAAAGGCAACTGAACCAAAATCCCATCGAATTTTTCGTCTTCATTTAAATTATCAATCAAAGCAAGAAGTTCGCTTTCAGTAGTTGAAGCAACCAATTTTATTACTTCGGAATAAATTCCCACGTAATCGCAAGCCTTTTTTTTCGAATTTACATAAACTTGTGAAGCGGGGTCATCGCCAACAAGCACGGCAACAAGTCCGGGAGGACGCTCTCCCCTTTCCTTTATTTTTTCTACTTCAGTTTTTACTTCTTCTATGATAATCTTTGAAATTTTCTTTCCGTCAATTATTTTAGCCATTTTCTTCCTTTTCTTTGTCAAATTCGGGAATAAAAATTCGTTCTATTTTTACCGATTTTCCGGTTTCCGAATTAACCTTAACGAAAATTCCGGCAAGATGAAAATTTTCCGTTGCAGTCTGATATTTCTGTGGCGTTTGATATAAAAATCTGTTAATTGCAGCATCGGTTTTCATTCCAATTACCGAATCGTAAGGACCTGTCATCCCCACATCCGTAATGTAAGCCATTCCCGTTTCGAAAATTCTTTCGTCAGCAGTTTGGATGTGTGTGTGAGTTCCAACGAAAACACTAATATCATTTTTAATGTAGTTAGCTAAAGCCATTTTTTCCGCACTTGCTTCCGCGTGAAAATCAACAAAAATCACTTTTGTTTCATTTTTAATTTTTTTGATGATTTTTTCCGCCGCACGGAAGGGACAATCAATTATCGGCATAAAAGAACGACCTTGCAAATTTATTACACCGACCTTCCCTTTTGAAGTGTTCGC
Organism: uncultured Melioribacter sp.; assembly: GCA_964477915.1. Classification (GTDB taxonomy): domain Bacteria; phylum Bacteroidota; class Ignavibacteria; order Ignavibacteriales; family Melioribacteraceae; genus WGAL01. Next base: position 3,394 of record CAYZGB010000115.1, read on the forward strand.
TATTAAATATCCGCGTCCGTACGTTCCGATAGGATAATTTGCCGGTCGCAAAACTTTCGGATTGTTTTTTAAGTATTCCTGCGATTGATGTTTATCCCACGAATGATTTCCGCCGGTAATCACATCCACGCCAAGGTTAAACAAAAGATTTCCTTCTTTTTCGGTACAACCTTTTCCTTCTGCAGAATTTTCAGCATTTGCAATTACAAGATCTGCATGATATTTTTTGATTAATCCGGGTAACCAAGTTTGAACCAAATCCAATCCGGGCTGTCCTACAATATCACCAATAAACAAAATATTAATATTCATTCGACTGCTTTAAAATATTTAAAAGTTAAATATACCAAATTCAACTTTTAGATTAATAGATTATCTTTTTTCTTAATTTAGCAAAATGAATTTTTTATTTAAGTAATTTTTAGGGATTTGAAATCTACATTATTCATAGCGTTTCGTTTAATTAAGTCTAAAAAACTAAAATTCTTTTCGCTAACAACCAACATAGCTTTAATCGGAATTGCGATTAGTATTACCGTTCTAATTTTAGCATTTCAAATTTTAGATGGTTTCGAAAAATCGATTTACGATTTTTCTTCGAGCATAGATTCCCAAATTAAAATAACAGCATACGGAAATCAAAGCATTGAGAAAAATAATTTAATTAGGCAAAGGGTTACTAATACAATTGGAAATCAATTGGAATCTATGGAAAAATTTATTGCGAAATATGCCGTAATAAAATCGAAGTATAATAGCGACGGTGCGTTGGTTATTGGATTGAATAATGGAAAAACTTTAGAACATTTATCTTCATTTATTATTAATAAAAAGCAACGTAATTCAAATTTCACGATTATCGGAAAGAAATTGGCTGAAAAACTTAATGTTACTATTGGTGATAAAATCACATTTTTTGCGTTGCAAAATGATGAAGTTTCAACTTTCGATAATCCTCCAAATATTGAGCAACTTCGTGTTACGGGAATTTTTGAAACAGGAATGCCTTACTACGACGGTGATTTCGTTTTTATATCGTACCCTAACGCAGAAAATCTATTTGCGATGAACAATAAGATTACCGGTTATAATGTATTTCTTAAAACAAATGATGAGAATACTATCGAAAAACTCTCTGCTAAATTACGAGATAAACTTCCTTACCCTTACTATGTGAGAAGCGTTTTTTCGATTCATAGAAATATTTTTGTTTGGCTCGATTTACAGAAGAAACCGATACCTATTGTTCTTTCAGCCATTGTACTTGTAGCAATGTTAAATATAATAGGTGCATTATTTTTATTGGTATTAAAAAGAAAAAGAACAATTGGAATTTTAAGGACGCTTGGTTTTCCTTTGAAAAAAGTGCGTCTAATTTTTTTACTTCAAGGTGCGTTCATTTCGTTTTCGGGCATTTTTCTCGGAGTGTTGATTTCATTAATCGTTACTTATCTACAAAATAATTACCAACTAATTTCCTTACCCGGAAATATTTATTTTATGGATAAACTAATAATTTCCACTAAAATAATTTATTATTTGTTAATCCCGGTTTTTTCATTTGCTACAGGAATTTTAATTTCTCTTTTACCAGCAAATTTCGGGGCAAAAATTTCACCGGTTAATGCAATAAGGAACGTGTAATGATTGAAAGATTTATTGTTAAAAGGTATTTACAATCGAAGAGAAGATTATCGTTCATTACTATAATTTCTCGATTTTCGATGCTTGGCGTTAGCGTGGGTGTAGCAGCACTTTTAATCGTACTTGCTGTGTTTAATGGTTTTGGCTCAATTGCAAAAAAAATGTTAATTTCTGCTGAACCTCATATTCAAATTTTATTCAAAAAAAATCCAACTAATTCTGAAATACAAAATCTCACTGAATTATTACGAAACAATTCAAAAATAAAAACCTACTACAAGTTTGTTGAAGGAAAGGTGATTTTAAGTACTTCCAATGGATTTAAAGTTCTTAAAATTAAGGGTATTGAAGATTCTATTTTTAATTCGAGTAATTTTGGCTTGAAAAAGTATGTTTCGAATAAGTTAATTACAAAAAAGAAAAAACTTTATATTTCACTAACTAATGCTATTAAGATGAATTTACATATTGGAGAGGATGTTAAATTAACAACTTTTCAAAGCCTTGAAAAATCGGCGGTTACATTATCATTTCCTAAAATTGCAATGTTAAAGATCGCCGGAATATTCAGCACACCAAATAATGAATTAAATTCAAATTTAATTTTTGCTTCTTACAATGATGTTAAATTTCTATTTTCTAAAAAAAATCGGTTAAGTGGTTTCGATATTTTATTGAAAGATTACAAACAAGCTGCTACCGTTAAAAAAGAACTGAAAAAATTATTTCCGGAAAATTTAACAATCAAAACTTGGGGTGATAATCACAAGCAATTATTAAATATGATGAAAATTGAACGTCTCTCGGCTTTTATTTTATTGTCGTTAATTATTGCAATAGCCACGTTCAATATTTTAAGTTCGTTAACAATGTCAGTTATTGTAAAACAAAAAGATATTGCAGTAATGCGAGCATTTGGAGTTACAAAAAAATCAATTAAAAAAATCTTTCTTTGGGAAGGGCTTTTAATCGGAATAAAAGGAACGTTTTACGGATTTTTAGGAGGAATGCTTTTGTATTTTGCACAATTAAATTTCAAAATATATCCGCTTGACCCAACTAAATATATTTTGGATGCTTTACCCGTAAAACTAGATTTTATTGATATCTCTTTAATTTTACTTACTTCTCTCGGATTATCTTTTTTATCTGCACTTTACCCTTCAAAAGAAGCGGCAAAAGTAAACATTAACGAAGCAATTAAATGGGAATAAAATGAAAACAATTTTAAGAGCGGAAAATATTTTTAAATCGTATAAAATAGATAACCGAAAAATTGAAGTGCTGAAAGACATTAATTTTCAGCTTTACGAAAATGAATGTGCGGTAATTATAGGAGCATCCGGTGCAGGCAAAAGTACATTGTTACATATTCTAAGCGGTTTGGATTTGCCCGATAGCGGAAAAGTATTTTTTGAGAACGAAAATATCTTTGATAAATCTGACGAAGAAATTTCCATTTTTCGCAATTCGGAAATCGGTTTTGTTTTTCAATTTCATTATTTATTACCTGAATTTACTGCTCTTGAAAATGTCGCAATTCCTATGCTTGTAAAAAAAGATAATCCTAAAGAAGCCTTTAGTAGAGCAAAAATTCTTTTAAAAGAAGTTGGTCTTGAAGATAGAGCAGAACACAAACCATCTGAATTGTCCGGCGGAGAACAACAACGAGTTGCAATTGCAAGAGCATTGGCAAATAATCCTAAATTACTTTTCGCTGACGAACCGACCGGCAATCTCGATTCGGCAACAAGTAAAATAGTTGAAGAATTGTTGCTTAATCTCAAAAATAAATTCGGATTAACAATGTTACTTGTAACTCATAATAAAGAATTTCAAAAAATCGGCGATAGAATCATTGAAATGAAAGACGGAAAACTTTTAGTTTGAACGACTAAAATAAGGTTTGGATAAAAAGAAAAGCCGCTACTAAATAGCGGCTTTTTTATTTAATTAAAAAGATATTTTCTTAACTAAGAACTTTCCTACTAAATAGCGGCTTTTTTATTTAATTAAAAAGATAT
>CAYZGB010000116.1:0-7045 GCA_964477915.1 uncultured Melioribacter sp.
AACTTCTTCGATACGAGCAGGGTGAATGCGCCCGTCGGCAACCAATCTTTCGAGGGCAATTCTGGCAATTTCACGGCGATACTGATCAAAACCGGAAAGAATTACGGCTTCGGGTGTATCGTCAACAATGACGTCAATTCCCGTTGCCGCTTCGAAGGCACGAATGTTACGACCTTCACGACCGATAATTCTTCCTTTCATATCGTCGCTTTGTAATTGAACAACAGAAATTGTTGTTTCAACCGAATGATCAACTGCTGTTCTTTGAATTGCGTTAACGACAATTTTCTGCGCTTCTTTTTTCGCTTCGGCTTTTGCCATATCGCGAATTTCACGAATGTATTGCTGTGCTTCGGTTTTTGCCTGCTCTTTCATATTTTCGATAAGCATTTGCTTGGCTTCTTCCTCGGAAAGTTGAGCAATTTTTTCGAGTTTCGCATTTTGCTCTTTCAACAAAGCGTCCAAGCGTTGTGTTTTTCTTTCGATTTGCTCTTGCTTAATTTTTAACGTTTCCTCAATTTGATTAAGTTCATTTTCTCGTGTCTTAATCATTTCGAGATTACGAGTTATGTTCTCTTCTCGTTTATCAAGCTGTTTTTCGTAATTCTGAAGTTTTTGACGTTTAGTATTTACTTCGTTATCAAATTCTTGTTTTTTGCGTAGCCATTCGTCTTTTACTTCAAGTAATTTTTCTTTTTTAAGATTTTTCGCTTCTTTTTGAGCATCTTCTATTATTCTTTTGCTTTCTTCTTTTGCTCGCTCAATACTTGTTTGCCCGATTTTCGAATTTAAAACCCATCCGAGTCCGAAGCCAATTAAAGCAGCGACAATTGCAATTACTAAAACAATCAAATCCATAATGTACCTCCGTAACAGAAATTTAAATCGCGTGGACGGTTGGATTTTTCGTCAGAAGAACCTCTTCATAGACAATGTGGGAAATTGCCCGACGCTTTTTACTTCCACCGGTTCGCCAAAGCGAACATCCCGATAAATCGGGATTGAGGCCTGTAATACACGCCGCGAGTCAATAACCCTTTTTTTTGTTTGTTCGTTCTTCATTTGAAAAACCGTCCAACGCGTAAATTTAATTTGATGGGTCTGCCGAAATGTCTTGTTCCGAGATAAGAAGCCTTAATTTTTTTATTCTATCGGTAGCTTGTATGCTATGTTCACGATAAGTATTCTTTGTTAAAAACAAATCCGAAGCAATATTCAACGCAGCCAAAACTGCAATAGTTTCGTTCGATTGCTCCGGCATTTCTTTTTTCATATCTGTCATAATCGAATTAACGTATTCCGCCAATTCTTCTGCCATCTCTTCGTTTTCAACTAATAGCGAATAATCTTTTCCGAATATGTTTATTTTCAGCTTCTTTTTAGACATTTGGCACAACCTTCATCACGCTTTCAAATGATAATCAATTCGCGCAATTAAATCATCAATTTTGTTTTTTAATGTTTCTTTGTCTTTATCGTTAAGTTTTGCAGAACCTGAGTTCGGAATTTTATCTTCCAACTGGTTCAACGTTTGTTTTATTACTTCGTTTTCTTTTTTTAATTCTATATTTTCTTCTTTTAATTCCGCGTTTTCCTCTTTTAGCTCTTTGTTTTTTTGCAAAAGAGCATAAACGCTGTTTTCAAGGTTTTTCAGTTCTTCCAAAAATTCGGAATATGTTTCTTTCATTATCCTCTTAGTTCCGCTTTTAATTCAATTTTAACTTGTTCGATAGCCGACCAAAAGTCTTTATCTACTTCTTCTTCAGTTAGCGTTCTCGAATAATCGTAATATTCGAGCTCGAATGCAAGACTTTTTTTATTTTTACCGAGACTATCGCTTTCAAAGATATCAAATAATCGGATATTTTTCAATAATTCGGAACTTCCTTTTTTGATTACTTTCATTACCTCTTCGGCATCTATTGTTTTATCTACCACGAATGCCATATCGCGGTAAACTTTCGGGAAACGTAAAATTTGCTTGAATGATTTTTTCTTCTCCGCTTCGGGAAGAAGATTTAGATCAATCTCGCCGACAAAAACATTCTGCTTGATGTCAAATTCAGCAAGTAGTTTGTCTTCCAATTTCCCGGCAAATCCTATTTTTTTGCTTCCTATTTTAATTACAATTCCGTAATCGTAAAGTTTTCTCGGATTTTTTTTGTATTCATAACCGAATTTAATTGTTCCGTTAAATTTTGTTAGAAATTCTTCCAGATCGCCTTTTAAATCATAAAAATCGAATTTTTGGGGATTTGTAAACCATTCTTTTTCGAACTTGTTTCCGGTAATTGCAAATAGCAAAGATTCGTTTTCGCGGAAATCATCGAACGATTCGATTTTCTCGTGTTTGCGATTAAAAATATGTCCTATCTCAAAAAGTTTAAGATTTTTTTCTTTAACTTTGATATTTCGTGAAATCGTTTGCAACATTCCCGGCAAAAGCGAAGTGCGTGGATTTGTCATTTCGGCACTTTGCGGATTGAGAACCGAAAGCGGTCTTCCGAAACGTTTCGCAAGTTCTTCATTTAATAGTGAATTTGTAATAATTTCGCGGTAACCCAAGCCAACAAACAAATCACGAATTTTTTCGTTCCGTAAAGTTTCATCTTCCTTTTTACCAAGCGTTACGTTTACGTGATTTATTTCGGGAATTTTATCGTAACCGTAAATTCGGGCAACTTCTTCAATCAAATCAATTTCGCGTTCCAAATCGTGACGGAAAGCGGGAATTTCGAGAACAATGTAATCCGCACCGTCTTCAATTATTTTCAATTCCAAACGTTCCAAAATATCGCGAACCGTTTGAGGTTCAACTTCGTAGCCGAGAATTTTATTTACACGGGCAAATCTTAATTTTATTTTTCTTCGTTCAATCGGGTTTGGATAAACATCAATTGCATCTTTTAGAATTTCACCGCCGGCAAGTTCCTGAATTAATTGTGCGGCTCGTGTTGCCGCCCAAACTGTAATTTCGGGGTTTGTGCCTCGCTCAAATCTGTAATAAGAATCCGTGGAAAGACCGAGAACTTTCGACGTCCTTCTTATTGAAGAAGGATTGAAAAAAGCACTTTCTATTAAAATATCTTTTGTTTCTTCGGTAACTTCGCTATTTTCTCCACCCATTATTCCAGCAATTGCAACCGGTTTTTCGGCGTCGCAAATCAAAAGCGTACGGGAATCGAGTGTTCGTTGTTTCGAATCGAGTGTTGTAAATCTTTCGCCTACTCCGGCATTTTTTACTATAATTTTTTTACCGCTCAACATATTCAAATCGAATGCGTGAAGCGGTTGACCGACTTCGTACAAAACAAAATTCGTAACGTCAACCACGTTATTTATCGGGCGTAAACCGACTGCGGTAAGCCGTTCTTTTAGCCACTCGGGTGATTCTTTAATTGTAACATTTTTTACAATTCGTGCCGAATATCGCGGACAATTATCTGTATTTAAAATTTCTACCGAAGCAACATCACTTGCTTTTTCATCTGTTTCTTCAATTTTGATTTCGGGATATTTTACCGATTTACCAAACAACGCGGCCAAATCGCGTGCAACACCGATGTGGCTTAAAGCGTCTGCACGATTAGGCGTTATTGCTACTTCAAGAATTACATCGTCCAACCCGAAAACTTCAGAAATCGGTTTGCCTGCAGAAAGATTTTCGTCCAAAACCATAATTCCCGAATGGTCGTCGTTAATTTCCAATTCTTTACCCGAGCAAATCATTCCTTCGGAAAGAACCCCGCGAAGTTTTACTTTTTGCAGTTTCATTCCGTTTTCGGGAATTACGGCACCAACTTTTGCAAAAGCAACTTTTTGTCCCGTTGCAACATTCGGAGCACCGCAAATAACAGTGTAATTATTTTCGCCGTCGTTTACTTTGCAAATGGAAAGTTTGTCCGCATTCGGATGTTTTCTGCTTTCTTCGACGTAACCGACAACAATATTTTCATATTTTTTACGCAAGTCGGTTACTTCGTCCACTTCAAGTCCGCTTGCGGTAAGTTTTTCGATTATTTCCTCAACGGAAACATCGCTTAAATCTATGTAATCGTTCAACCATTTGATTGAAAGTAACAATTTTCCACTCCGTTAAAATTGTTCCAAAAATCTTTTATCGTTATCAAAGAAAATACGAATATCGTCAATTCCGTATTTTAACATCGTCATTCGCTCAATTCCCAAACCGAAAGCGTAGCCGGTGTATTTTTCGGAATCGATCCCGTTAAATTCCAACACGTTCGGGTCAACCATTCCGCAACCCAAAATTTCGAGCCAACGTCCTTCTTTGCCAGCCGGTTCCCACCAAATATCAACTTCCGCACTCGGTTCGGTAAACGGGAAAAAACTCGGGCGAAAACGGTATTTTACATCCTCGCCGAAAAATTCGCGAGCAAACGAAACGAGCGTCCCCACAAGTTCCGCAAAAGTTACATCTTCGTCAATGTAAAGTCCTTCAACTTGATGAAACAAGCAATAACTTTTTGCACTGATTGCTTCGTTGCGGTAAACTTTTCCAGGAATAATTGCACGAATTGGCAAATCGCGACTTTGCATCAAACGTGCCTGAACGGGCGAAGTGTGAGTACGCAGTAAAAATTTCTTGTTAATAAAAAAAGTATCCTGCATATCGCGAGCCGGATGATCGGGCGGAAAATTCAACGCTTCGAAATTGTAATAATCCGATTCCAATTCCGGTCCTTCGTGAATAGAAAAACCGAGTTTACGGAAAATGTTTTTGATTTCGCGTAAAGTTTGCGTAAGCAAATGATACGAACCCAATTCGTATCGTTTGCCAGGCAAAGTTAAATCGATATAATTTTCAATCGATTTTTCAGCACTATTAAGTTCTTCGGTCTTTGCTTTGAATATTTCCGTAAGTCTGTTTTTTACAACATTAAGTGTTTTCCCGACAATCGGTTTTTCTTCTTTCGGCAAATTACGGAACTCTTCAAATAGTTTTGTTAAAGCACCTTTTTTACCGAAATACTTTATTCTTAATTCTTCAGCCTCTTTGCCCGAAGTTAATTTTTCGATTGCTTCTTTTATCTCTTTTTCGAGCGTTTCGATTTTCTCAATCATAACAAATGATTTCGGAATTTATTTATTAAATCGTTAATTTTTTCGCACGTAAATAAAAAATCCCCTCGCGGAAATAACGGAAAATTTACGCTATTCCACGAGGGGAAAAAATTAGCTGTTTACGTATTTTACTATTTCTGCAAAAGCTTGGGGATTTTCAACCGCTAAGCTTGCGAGCATTTTTCTGTTTACCGTAACGCCTTTTTTGTGCATTGCACTAATTAAGCGGGAATAGCTTGTTCCGTTTTCGCGTGCAGCAGCGTTAATTCTCTGAATCCATAATCTTCTGAATTCTCTCTTTTTGGTCTTTCTGTGTTTGTAAGCGTGTTGAAGACCTTTTTCGACGCTACCTTTTGCTACGGTGTAAACTTTACTACGCGAACCCCAGTAGCCTTTTGCTTGTTTTAGAATTTTTTTGCGTTTTTCTCTCGAATCAACGCGATTATTTGTTCTTGGCATCTTTGTACCTCACTACTTTTGAATCATAATTTTAACTCGTTTAGAATCGGCGGCGGAAACAAGCGTTGCTTTACGCAAGTTTCTCTTCCTTTTTCTCGATTTGGACGTCAGGATATGCGATTTGTACGCTTTGTGGCGTTTGATTTTTCCCGAGCCAGTAACCTTAAAGGTTTTTGCCGCACCGCGATTACTTTTCATTTTTGGCATAACGTTAACCCTATCTTTTTGATTTTTTACTTTTATTTTTTAACGGAACCACAATTGCGTGCATAATTCGTCCTTCCGCTTTGATTTCGCGTTCGAGTTTTCCGTATTCGGAAAGCCCTTCGATAAATCTTTGCAGAAGTTCTTTGCCGTGGTCCATATAAGCCATTTCTCTTCCTTTGAAAAACACACTTACTTTCACTTTGTTTCCGTCTTCCAAAAATCCGATTGCGTGCCGAAGTTTGAAATTAAAATCGTGCGTATCGATATTCGGATGCAATCTTATTTCTTTAAGTACGGTAACGTGTTGATTTTTCTTTTGTAATTTTTCACGTTTTTGTTGTTCGTAAACAAACTTTCCGTAATCGATAATTTTACACACCGGAGGTTCCGCCTTCGGTGCAATTTCTACCAAATCAAGTTCCAAATCTCTGGCTTTTGCCAGGGCTTCTTTCGTAGAAACTATTCCTACTTGTTCACCTTTTTCGTTAATCAAACGTATTTGAGGAGCGGTAATTTCCTCGTTAACACGGTAATTAATTTTTGCGATACGTTCCTCCTGATTAGTTAATGGATTTATTTGCTATTTCATTATTGATATTCGAAATAAAATCTTGAAGTGATAAAATTCCTTTATCACCTTCTTTATGTTTACGAACAGAAACCGTTTTTTCGTTCATTTCCTTTTCGCCTACAATTAACATATATGGCACTTTTTGAGTTTCCCAGTCGCGAATTTTGTAACCGATTTTTTCGTTACGTTCGTCAAGATTAACACGAATACGATATTTTTTCAGTTCGTCGCGAACTTCATTTGCATAATCCAAAAAGTTTTGAGAAACCGGAATAACAGCAACTTGAACCGGAGCAAGCCAAACGGGAAACGCTCCGCCGAAATGCTCAATTATTACACCCATAAAGCGTTCGAGAGAACCAAGCAAAGCACGATGCACCATAAACGGACGATGTTCTTTTCCGTCCTCACCAACATAAGTCATATCAAAGCGTTCGGGCAAATTAAAATCGAATTGAATGGTGCTCATTTGCCATTCGCGGTTAAGAGCATCTTTAACTTTAATATCGATTTTCGGTCCGTAAAATGCTCCACCGCCTTCGTCAATCACGTAATCCAAACCTTCGTGTTTCAAAGCGTTTATTAGCGAATTTGTGGCTTTTTCCCAAAGGTCGTCGTTTCCCGCCGCTTTTTCGGGACGAGTGGAAACGTAGAATTTCAAATTTTCGAAACCGAACGATTTCCAAATAAAAAGCGAAAAACGAATTACCTCGATAATTTCAT
>CAYZGB010000117.1:0-7018 GCA_964477915.1 uncultured Melioribacter sp.
CGCTATTTATTTCAACAGCTTTAATTTTTTTCGTTTAATTTTGGAATTCTCTATCTTTTACTGGTATTACGAATATTGCCGCTAAAATAAAAGATATTCCTCCAAGCAGAAGGGCATATATTGCATCGCCTCCAAAAATATTTTTTACAATAAAACCCAATATTGCAGCAGCAGTAATTTGAGGAATTACAATGAAAAAATTAAATATTCCCATGTAAATTCCCAATTTGTTTTGAGGTAAAGCCCCTGTAAGAATTGCGTAAGGCATTGCAAGTATTGATGCCCATGCAATTCCAATTCCTATTTCGGAAATAATTAATAAGTTAGGATTACTAATAAAATAAAAGGAAATTAAACCCGCTGCACCTGCAAGCAAACTTAATGCATGTGTTGTTTTTCTACTTGTTTTTTTTGCTAACCACATAATTAAAAATGCACTAATTGCGGCAAATCCATTATAGACTGCCATTAAAATCCCAACCCAATTTGCACCTTCGTTATAGGTAGTGGAAGTAGTTGATGTTGCACCATAAATATGATGAGCAACAGCAGGTGTTGTGTAAATCCACATTGCAAAAAGTGCAAACCACGAGAAAAATTGGACAATGGCAAGCTGCTGCATCGTTTTAGGAATATTGTACAAATCGGTTAAAATTGATGTTAACGCATTTGTCTTTTTATTTTGGATAAAGATATGAGCAACAATTTGAATTAAACCGAAAAATGCAATCCCACCGGAAAAGACGCTTAATCCATAATCAAATCTAAGAAAGTAAAATAAAATTAAGCCTACAATAACCGATATTACACCATTGCGAAAAAAATGTTTATACGATTTGTAATTTCTTTCAGAAAATGTTTTTTTGTTGTTCCCTTCGTTGAATAATTCCAACTCTTCGGGAGAATATTCTTTTGTTGAAATTACCGTCCATAATACCGATGCTAAAAAAACTAAACCTCCAATGTAAAACGAATATTTTACAGTATCTGGAATTTCACCCCGAGGTGCAGTATTCGAAAAATCGAACCAATTTGTAAATACATAAGGTAAAACCGAAGCTATCACTGCTCCCGTACCAATAAAAAAACTTTGCATTGAAAAACCGATTGTGCGTTGTTCTTCGGGAAGTAAATCGCCAACAAAAGCACGGAATGGTTCCATAGAAATATTAATGGAAGCATCCATTATCCACAGCATTCCGGCCGCTACCCAAAGTGTTGGGGAGTTTGGCATAATTAATAATGCAAGTGATGCTAATATAGCCCCGCCTAAAAAATACGGACGACGTCTTCCGAGCCTTGTCCAAGTTTTATCGCTATAATGACCAATAATTGGCTGTACTAAAAGACCGGTAATTGGAGCGGCAATCCATAATAATGGTATTTCATCTATGCTTGCTCCAAGTGTTTCGAATATTCTGCTTACGTTTGCATTTTGTAATGCAAACCCGAATTGAATTCCGAAAAAACCAAAACTCATATTCCAAATTTGCCAAAAAGAAAGACGTGGTTTACGATTCATAAAATTCCGTTACGTTTTTAAAAATTTTTATTTCAAATTTAATATGGGTGTTTTTTCAATTATTAAAAAATAATCCGGGCAATAATTGTTCTTGTTGCTTTCAATCTAATATTTTACTTTTACAGCGTAACCTTCTTTAACTAATTTTTCATTAACATTAAAATATTTGTCGTTTTCATCTTTTACCCAAATTGTTCCCAAATACCTACCATACTTGCCTTTGCGGTCTTTTTCCGTTTCGAGATAAATTTCTTTTCCGAGAATTAGTTCACGCAAATAGTTGCGGGAACGTAATCCTTCTTCTCTTTCTTTTCCGCGTAGTTCCGGTGCGTTAATTCCCGAAAGCCTTATTTTTTCGCGTTTGATGGAAATGTTAAATCCCAAATCAATATCAACTCTGCAAGTATCTCCGTCGTAAACATCAACAACTTTTGCTCGGTAGAAGTAAAGTTTGTTCTTCATTATTTCCTCTTAATTTTATTATCTTGTAAAACAAAAAACACAATAATAAATATTAGTAAAATTATGAAACATCTGAAAAAAATAATTCTAACGGTTCTGCTTTTTACCACTATTGTTTATTCACAAAACGGATATTTCGAAAGAGGTCTTTCCGCAAAAATTGGAATTGGAACAATTAAAAGTAATTCGCCGGTTGTTTCCAGCTTAACACTTGGAATTGCTTATAAATCAACATTCGGAATATTACCGCTCCCGATAAAATTCGAATATCAATTGCACAAAAGAATTGAATATTTTTTGCCTGGCGAATATTATGACCAAGTTTATCCGTATCTTCAAACACTTTCGATTTCGGCTGTAATTCCGCAATCTCTTTCCGAGCATTGGGGACTGGATTTTGACTTGGGCTATGTATTGATTCACGATAGGGTTTTTGATAATTCCGATACTTTTTCCAACGGCTTTAATTTCGATATGGCAATTCGTTATTATATTAACAGATGGGCTTACAGAATTGGCTTAAATTACGGACTTGGCGTAACTCAACATAATCCTTCTTTTATGAATTATTATCTCTCAATCCGTTACGGCATTTGATTATTTCAGCAGTTTGGAAATTGCATCGGCGAAAATCCGTAAATTTACCGGTTTCGAAAAAGCCGTATCAATTCCGATTTTTGATAATTCTTTTTTAACCGCATCGTTTAAATCGTGAGAAAGGACAATAATTCCGGGCTGTAATTTCTTTTTATCAAGCTCTTTTTTGAATGAAAAAACGTCGTAATCGTTTGCTTTGAGCTCCGTAACAATTAAAACGGGAAATTTTTCCGATGTGATTTTTTCCACTTCCGGTAAGTCGGAGGCTGTAAGAATATTAAATTCGGGGAAAAGACTTTTTATCAATTTCGAATAAAGAATTAATTCTGCCGGAATTTTATCAATTAACAAAATAATGGAAGAGGAAACCGGCAGCGTAAAAATAAACTCGGTGCCTTTTCCGTATTCGCTTTCAACGTGAATATCGCCGCCGTGTTTTTTAACAATTTCGTAAACAAGCGAAAGTCCTAATCCAGTGCCTTTTTCACCGGCGGTTCCGGGATTTGTAAATTTTTCATCTACCTTAAAAAGTTTGTTTAAATCTTCTTTCTTAATTCCAACACCGGTATCTTTTACGTGAACTTCAACAAATTTCTCATCTGCTGTTTTGCGGGCAAAAATTGTAATGCTATCGCCGGCTTTTGTAAATTTTATTGCGTTGCCAATTAAATTATTGAAAACTTGCGAGAGTAAACTTTTATCTGCGTGAACAAATAAATTTCGAGATACGTTGTTTTCCAAAACAATTCCTTTTTGAATTGCACTGCCCAAAAGCATTTCCACAGATGAACGTGTAACGTCCGAAAGCCTTGTTTTTGTTGGGGAAAATTTAATTCTACCAGTTTGTAATCGCGTCCAATCAAGTAAAGCATTAACAAGACTTAGCATCGATTGAGCGGAATTTTCAATATAACGAACATACTCTTGAATTTTTGAAAGCGGAGGATTTTCAACTAAAATTAATTTTGTAAAGCCGAGTATCGAACTGAAAGGCGAACGTAAATCGTGCGAAATAATTGAAATAAATCTGTCCTTTGCCTCGTTAATTTCTTTAAGTTTACTGTTTTCGGCAATAATTTCTTCTGCTTCCTCAATTAAATCGGTAATATCGGCAACGCTTCCAAGCATTCCGATTACTTCGGCGTTTTCATTTCGTTGAATTTTTACTTTTTCGTTTAACCAAATCAAAGCACCGTCTTTGCGTATTGCGCGGTATTTATATTCAACGATTTTGCTCGAAGGATTATTTAATGCTTGTTTTAACGCACTTACAACGCGTTTTCTATCGTGAGGGTGAATGATTTTAAGCCATATTAATTTATTGTTGATTATCTCTTCCTTCGAATAGCCAAGTATGTTTTTTACATTCTCGGAATAATAAATCAGCTTAAATGAATTGTCGGTTTTTTTTGTTTCCCAGAAAAAGTAATCCGCAAAATCCAAATGTTTTTCAAAATCGGATTGTCCGCTAAAAATTTCTTTCTTGTGATTTTCATCTATCGGAATAAGTGTAAGTAAATAATTTTCGGAATATTCGGAAATTTTAGCAAGGTAAAAAATTTCTTTCCCTTCAATAATATTTTGAATTACGAAACTATTGCCGTGCTTAAAAAATTCTTTCCTCTCAATTTTATTATCAATCTGGAAAACGTTAGTTAAGTTTTCGTTGTAGGTATTTTCGAGAATTTTTCCTTCACTATCGTATGTGATTTTGAAACCGAGATTATTTAGAGTATTATTGAGTAAGCTTAGTTCTCTTTTTACTTTTTCGAGTTTTTCATTTTCGTAAGTAGCATCACGAACTACCGATAAATAAAGGGTAGGGGAAACATTCAATTCGTTTAACGGAATAATTCGAAATTCAAAAATCCCATTGCCGAACTCAAATTGTTTTGCCGATTCAAGTAAATCCGAAAAATTATTTTTAATTTTTTCGATCGCCTTTTCATCAAAAGATGATGATTTGAAATAGATTTTCGCGTGTGAATCGATAATAGCAAAGTCGTATTCAAGTCCGTGTAAAATATCGGAAAACATTGAGGTTTTTATTATTTCAATTTCCGAAAGCTCGTTAAATAGGACGAGGTCTTCGATTGCAATCAACAAGCCATTGAATTTATCTTCTTCAATTAAAGGGACAATTTTTGCAATTACGGAAGTAGGGCGTCCGTTTAGTTTTGTGTAATTATCGAGTTGAATTTCAAAAGGCTTGGTGAATTTGTTATCAATTGTTTTTGTTTTTTCATTTTCATCAGAAAATAGTGCAGGTAAAATATCACGTAAATTTCCGCCGAGTTGAAGAGACTGAACATTAATAAATTCGGGGAAAAGCTCAGCTGTGGAATTAAAAAAAGTAAGAGAAAGTTTTTCATCAAAAATTAAAATTGCAATTGGTAGTTTATTCAATATGTTTTCATTAAATTCTTTTGACATAATTCAAATTATGGTTTTTAAATATTTTGCAAAAATCATTCCTATAATAATCGCTGAAATCCAATATTTTCGCACCTTACATTGTATTGATTTAGGAAATCGTTACAGAATAATACGCAAATGTTAATGATTGTTTCCTCCGTTTTCGAATTTTTCGTATGCTTCTATAATTTCCCGTACAAGCCGATGGCGAATTACATCGCGTTTTTCGAAATGAAGAAAACCAACACCTTCTATTCCTTTTAAGATTTTCATTACTTGGATAAGACCACTTTGTTTATTAACCGGCAAATCGATTTGTGTAATATCACCCGTGATTATTGCCTTTGAGTTTGCACCGAGTCTTGTTAAAAACATTTTCATTTGAATTTCGGTTGTGTTTTGTGCTTCGTCCAAAATTACGAATGCGTTGTTTAATGTTCTTCCTCGCATATAGGCAAGAGGAATAATTTCAATTATTCCGCGTTCCAAATAATTTTTAAGTTGCTCGGAAGGAAGCATATCTTGCAAAGCGTCGTAAAGCGGGCGTAAATACGGATCGATTTTTTCCTTAAAATCACCGGGAAGAAAGCCGAGACTTTCGCCAGCTTCCACTGCGGGACGAACCAAAATAATTCTGTTTCGCAAACCTTTTTTCAGTTCGGCAACGGCAAAAGCAACGGCAAGATAAGTTTTCCCGGTACCCGCCGGACCAATTGCAAAAATAATATCGTTGTTCTTTACTATTTGAATATATTTTTTTTGCGAGCCGGTTTTAGCTTTGATTACATCTTTTTTTGTGTATAAAATAATATCTTCGTACTCACGTTCAAGAACTTCGTTGCCACTTAATGTTAATCGGATTATTGTCATTACGTCTTCGGGTTTCAGAAGTCCTGTTGTGTTAAGTGTAAACTGCATTTCCTTAATTACTTTTTCGATAATCAGAACTTCGTGTTCAACACCTTTTAGAAAAATCTGATTCCCTCGCACGGAAATGAATGAAGAAAAAGCATCTTCAATCGGTCGCAAATTCGCATCGTTAAATCCGTAAAAAGAAATCAAATCGGTTGTTGCTTCGAGATAAATTTTTTTTTCGATTACGTTTGGCATATTGCTTAAATCTTTATTTATGTAATTTGTAAAATTAATGAATTATAAATAGCATTGTAAAATAAAAAAGGACGCCGTAGCGTCCTTCTAAAAAATTAAAAGGTGAAAACCATTTTATAAATCGAACGGGTAAACAAATGATACTCTCGGTTCGATTTTCTTTTGCGGTTCGTAACCGATAATGTTATTATTTGCTCCGCGAATTGGTGTGAAGTTCCATTTGTACATAAGCGAAACAATTAAAAACGGATATGGTTTGTATCCGGCTTCTACATAAAACAACGAACGATCGTCAAGCTTAAATAATTCGGCTTCTCTATCGATGTGTGTTTTCGAATAACCCGCTTTCAAAACTATCGGTGCGGTTTCGGGAGTAATTTGCGAATAGATGTTCAACATTCCGCTGTGTTCAACTTTTTCCATTCTTTGGTAACTTCCGAGAATTTTGAAACTGCCGAGAACATCAATCATTAATCCGCCGTAATAACCGTTTGCACCCGATTCGTCGAGTGTTTGAAGTGCCGCAAATTTTGTGTACAATGTATCGTTAATTACGCTGTATCTATCGATTTCGTGAGTAGCATTAAAATATGAAGGCATATAATGAGGATGATTCAAGTTCCTTTCAAATTTGATTTTAATATTTACAAGGCTTAAATCAATTCCGAGTAATGTTCCGTATGCTTGTCCTTCGCCGGCATCAATGATTTTTGTGTAAGTGTAATAAAGTTGCCAATCTACAATTGAGGATTTGACAATTGGTAAACCTACATCAACAGAGGCAATTTGCACATTCCCGTGATCGTCGTTAATTACAAACTTGTCGTTTGTTGAATCGTAATAACCGTTAAGTACGCCTGCGTATTTTTGCATATCGTTCGCATAAGTTAGTCCGAAAGTCAATCCGCCGAT
>CAYZGB010000118.1:0-6906 GCA_964477915.1 uncultured Melioribacter sp.
AATATTAATTGCCAAAACGAACAGAAAAAGTAAAATCTTTTTCATTTTGTCCTCCTTTTCTTCACAGATGTTTCTAAATTTAAAAAAAAAAGAATATCAAGACAAATTATTTGTTTCTTTGGAATGAATTTCTAAATAAGTAATAAATTAAATTGGGTTGAATATAAATCTTTGTTATTAATAGCCGTTAGTACGCAAATAAAAAAAGCCCCGCAAAAGGGGGCTTTCTTTATCAATTTAAGGGGAGATTAATATTGTAACGAATGCGAAGTTAATTTCGCTTTAATGTAATCTCTGTTCATTCTTGCAATATTAGTAATGGAAATACCTTTCGGACATTCGGCTTCGCAAGCGTAAGTATTTGTACAACTTCCGAATCCCATTTCGTCCATTGTATTAACCATTGCCTGAACACGTTCGTAACGTTCCGGCTGACCTTGCGGTAACAATCCCAAGTGAGATATTTTAGCACCAACAAAGAGCATTGCCGAAGCGTTTTTACAAGCAGCAACACACGCACCGCAACCAATACATTCCGCAGCATCGAGCGCTTGTAATGCTGTTTCTTTCGGAATTGGAATTGTATTAGCATCAGGTGCATTACCGGTATTTACGGAAATAAATCCGCCTGCTTGAATAATTTTATCGAGTGGCGAACGATCGACAATTAAATCCTTAATAATCTTATATGCCTTTGCTCTGAAAGGTTCGAGCCAAAGTGTTTCGCCGTCTTTGAAATTTCTCATATGCAATTGGCAAGTTGCGGTTTTGGGAATTGGTCCGTGAGGATGCCCGTTAACTACAATTCCGCAAGTTCCGCAAACACCCTCGCGGCAATCGCTTTCGAAAGCAATAGGTCTTTTGTCTTGTGCTTCGAGATCGGCGTTAAGTTCGTCCAACATCTCGAGTATCGAAGCGTCCGGCGATACGGAAACTTTAAATTCTTCAAAATAGCCTTCCGCTTCGGGAGATTCTTGTCTCCAAATATTCAACGTCAAATTTATTTTTTCACCAGCCATTATTTATAACTCCTCATCGATGGTTTGACATATTCGAACGTGAGCGGTTCTTTGTTAAGTTCCCACTCACCGACTTTTTTGAATTCCCACGCGGCAACGTAAGAATATTCCTCGTCGTTACGCAATGCTTCGCCTTCTTCGGTTTGATATTCCTCGCGGAAATGACCACCGCAGGATTCGTTGCGGTTCAAGGCGTCGATTGCCATAAGTTCACCGAGTTCGAGGAAATCCGCAATTCTGCCGGCTCTTTCGAGTGTTTGATTTAAGCGTTTATCGTCTTCGGGAATATTAATATCGTTCCAGAATTCTTCTCTCAATTCTCTAATTTGTTTGATTGCTTCTTCAAGTCCTTCTTTTGTGCGGGACATTCCAACCTTGTCAATCATAATGTGACCAAGTTTTTTGTGGATTGCATCAACAGGCTGTTTTCCTTTTATCGAAAGAAGTTTCTTTATCATTTGTTTTACGTTTTCTTCGGCTTCGGCAAATTCAGGTCTATCGGTCGTAACTTTTTGAGGTCTGTGAATGCCAAGATAATTTCCGAGTGTGTAAGGAATAATGAAATAACCATCGGCAAGACCTTGCATCAAAGCACTTGCTCCCAATCTGTTTGCACCGTGGTCGGAGAAGTTTGCTTCGCCAAGTACAAACAAGCCGGGAATTGTGCTCATCAAGTGGTAATCGACCCAAAGACCGCCCATCGTGTAGTGAGGAGCGGGATAAATCATCATCGGAGTTTCGTAGGGATTATCACCGGTAATATTTTCATACATTTCGAATAGGTTACCGTATTTTTCTTCTACCGCTTTTTTACCCATACGTTTAATTGCATCGGCAAAATCGAGGTAAACCGCACGTCCAGTAGGACCAACACCGCGTCCTTCATCGCAAACATATTTTGCATTACGCGAAGCAACGTCGCGAGGGACAAGGTTACCGAATGCAGGATATTTTCTTTCGAGATAATAATCTCTTTCTTCTTCCGGTATTTCGTTCGGTTTACGTGTATCGCCGGGTTTTTTCGGAACCCAAATTCTTCCGTCGTTACGCAAACTTTCGCTCATCAAAACGAGCTTCGATTGTGCTCCTCCGTGTGCCGGAATACAAGTCGGGTGAATTTGTGTAAATGAGGGGTTAGCGAACAATGCACCGCGTTTGTGAGCACGCCACGAAGCGGTTGCGTTACTATTCATAGCGTTAGTAGATAAGAAATAAACATTCGAATAACCGCCGGTAGCAAGAATAACGGCTTGTCCGGCGTATCTTTCAATTTCGCCGGTAACAAGGTTACGTACGATAATTCCGCGTGCGTGTCCGTCAACAACAACTAAATCGAGCATTTCGCGGCGTGTGTACATTTCCACATTACCAGCACCGATTTGACGACTTAAAGCACTGTAAGCACCGAGCAGTAATTGTTGTCCCGTTTCGCCACGTGCATAAAACGTACGCGAAACCTGTGCACCGCCGAAAGAACGGTTGGTTAAATATCCGCCGTATTCGCGTGCAAAAGGGACGCCTTGTGCAACGGCTTGATCGATAATATTACTACTTACTTCCGCCAAGCGATAAACATTTGCTTCGCGCGAACGGAAATCGCCACCTTTTACGGTATCGTAAAATAATCTGAAAACGGAATCTCCGTCGTTTTGATAATTTTTTGTAGCATTAATTCCACCTTGTGCCGCAATTGAGTGTGCACGACGTGGAGTATCGTGATATGAAAATGCTTTAACTTTATAACCTAACTCGGCTAATGTTGCAGCTGCCGAAGCACCCGCCAAGCCGGTCCCCACCACAATAATATCATATTTTCTTTTGTTGGAGGGATTAACGAGTTTCATCTCGAATTTATGTTTTTCCCATTTTTCGGCAATTTCGCCGGCCGGTACTTGTGAATCTAATTTAACCATCAGTTACCTCCTATCGAAGTAAAATAAAAGTAAATAGGAATTAAGGAAAATCCAAAACCGAAAATCCAAGCAATAGCCGTTCCCAATTTTTCAACAAACGGCGTGTATTTGGGATGCGTCCAACCAAGCGTTTGGAAAGCACTCTGAAATCCGTGGTGAATATGAATTCCGAGAGTTACCATCAACAAAACGTAGAAAAGTGAATACAGTGGATTTTGGAACCACGCTGTAACAATTTCGTAAAGTTCCCTTCCGTCTCCACCGAACTTGTATTCGTACCAAAATGTAATTAAGTGAATAACAAGGAAAAGTAAAATGAGTACACCGGTTTGCCAAGTGTAACGAGCGCTGAAATCAATTAATTCGTTGGACTTGTAAACCTTGTACTGTTGCGGGCGTTTTTCACTATTTTCAATAGCAAGTTTTAACCCGTAATAAATGTGAATTAAGAAAACCAAGGCAAGTAAAATCTCGATAACGTGTGTAAACCAACCGAGAGATTCGAGCGTGTGGACGTAAGCGGTGAAAGCAGTTTCACCTCCCCAGATAGTGTAATTGCCTGCCAAGTGGACGAATAAAAACAAGACAAGCAACAGACCAGTTACAGCCATAACTATCTTTTTCCCTATCGAAGTACTAAGACTCCTAGATAACCAGCCCATTAAAATCCTCCTTAAATGTAGTTTGAGTATATGATTTAATTTGAAGTCTTTGTGAGGGTGCCGTATGTGTGTTTTTTTGCATTTGCAATAAAAAATAATTTGAAAAAATAAACTTAAACTAAAAACGTAAAAAAATCAAAGACTAATTAATCCGATTTTTAGACAAAATTAGATGTAAAAGTTAGAAAATTATTTTTCTTATGCTTATAGACATTAAATCTGTTAAAATTTTAATGTAATTTTTTGTAACAATGCTTCTCCCTTTATTTCAGAACAAAATGCAAATTCTTTTGAAGAAGGAATTCTACGTTTATTAATTCAGCATAAGTACATACAAAATTCAACATTATAAGAAAAGCGTTATTTTTGTTTTTAAGTTTTAGATTATTCAAACGGAGAAAGAATGCAAGAGAAAAAACTTTTTGTAATTGTTGATAGTATGGCGTTGGCATATAAATCGTATTTTGCACATATTCGTCGTCCGCTTTCTACTTCAAGCGGCGAGCCTACTTCTGCGGTTTACGGATTTATGACGCAGCTTTTTAAAATAATGACCGACACTAAACCCGACTATTTATTGATTGCTTTCGATTCAAAAGAAAAAACTTTCCGGCACGAACGCTACGAAGATTACAAATCCTCGCGTGCGGAAATGCCCGATGATATGGTTCCGCAAATTGCCCGAATAAAACAAATTGTAGAAGCACTCGATTTGCCATTATTGATAATGCCGGGTTACGAGGCGGATGATATTATCGGAACTGCTGTAAAACAAGCGGAAAAACGAGGTTTGTTTTCTTATGCCGTTACGCCGGATAAAGATTTTATTCAGCTTGTAACCGAAAATATTAATTTGGTGCGTCCCGGAAAACAGAGCGACGAATGGCAAATTATTGACAAAGAAAGAGTTGTAAAAGATTACGGTTTCGAACCGATTTTTATGATTGATTATCTTGCCCTTGTTGGGGATTCATCCGACGATATTCCGGGCGTCGCGGGAATTGGTCCCAAAACTGCAATTCCGCTTATTCAGAAATTCGGAACGATTGAAAACATTTACGCGAACCTCGATAAAATTGAAAAAGAAGCAATCCGCAAAAAATTAGAAGCAAATCGGGATAACGCTTTTCTTTCAAAAGAACTTGCAACAATTGTTACCGATATGCCGATTGAAGTTGATTTTGAACACGCAAAATTTGTAAAACCGGATTTTGAGAAACTGCTGAAAATATTTGACGAACTCGAATTCCGTTCTCTCAAAACCAAGCTTTTCAAGGTTTACGCTGCAAATGGAAAAATCGGTTCTGATAATAAAGAGTTTGTTCCCGAGAAAAAAGAAATTGAAAAAAAATACGAATTGGTAAACACGGTTGAAAAAGCAAAATCGCTTACGGAAAAAATAGAGCAATGTAAATTGTTTGTTTTCGATACCGAAACCGATAGCCTTAATATTTTCGAGGCGAAACTTGCCGGTGTTTCGTTTGCGGTAAAAGAAGGCGAGGCTTATTTCGTTCCGTTAAATCCGTATCGCGAAGGTGGTGATTTATTTACGCCCGATTTATCGGATAGATTGACAATCGAAGAATTCAAAAGCATTTTCAAATCAATTTTCGAAAATGATAAAATCAAAAAGGTTTGTCAGAACGGGAAATTTGACATTGCGATTTTGCGTTCGAACGGAATTGATGTGAAAGGATTTTATTTTGATACAATGCTTGCAAGTTACGTTTTGGATCCCGACCAAAAACACAATATGGACGACCTCGCTAAAAAATATTTGGGATACGAAACAATTCCGCTTTCCGATTTAATAGGTAACAAAAAGAATGCAGATAAAATTTTTGATGTGGATTTGGAAAAACTTGCCGAATATGCATCGGAAGATTCCGATATTACTTACCGCCTTTTCAATGTTTTGAAACACGAGATTGAAAAAGAAGGACTAGAAAAAATTGCTTACGATATTGAATTCCCGCTTGTTTATGTGCTCGAAAAAATGGAACGAAACGGCGTTGAGATTGACGAGAAAAGTTTGCACGAATTCAGCAAAAGCCTTGAAATTATGCTCGAAAAGCTAACTCAAAAAATTCACACGCTTGCCGGAATTGAGTTTAACATCAATTCCACAAAGCAATTGCAGGAAGTTCTTTTTGAAAAATTGAAATTACCCAAGACTAAAAAAACAAAAACCGGATTTTCGACCGATGCAAAATCGCTCGAAGCATTGCGAGGAAAACACGAGATAATCGACTTGCTTTTGGATTACAGACAAATCTCGAAATTGAAATCGACTTACGCTGATGCTTTGCCGAAGTTGATTAATCCTAAAACCGGAAGAGTTCACACGTCCTACAATCAAACGGTTGCCTCGACGGGAAGGCTTTCGAGCAACGACCCGAATTTACAAAACATTCCGATTCGAACCGAATTGGGAAAAGAAATTCGCAAAGCTTTTGTCCCCGGCGATAGCGAAAGCCTTATTTTAAGTGCCGATTACAGCCAAATTGAATTGAGAATTATGGCAAGTATTTCGGGCGATCCGGAACTTATTCGTGCATTTGAAAATGATGAAGATGTGCATCGTAGAACTGCGGCGCTTGTTTTCGGTGTTCCGCCGGAAGAAGTTACGCCCGATATGAGGCGAAAAGCAAAGGAAGTAAACTTCGGTATTCTTTACGGCATCGGTGTTTACGGACTTAAAACACGCTTGGGAATTACACAAAAACACGCAAAGGAAATAATCGAAACGTATTTTGCTACATTCAAGAATGTGAAAAAATTTATGGATGATTCAATAAACTTTGCGCGTGAGCACGGCTACGCTCAAACACTTTTGGGAAGAAGAAGATATTTGCGGAACATCAATAATGCCAATGCTTTTACGCGACAGTTCGAAGAGCGTGTTGCAATCAATATGCCTATTCAAGGAACTGCGGCAGATATGATTAAACTTGCGATGATTTCAATCCACAACGAATTTGAAAAGCGGAAAGTTAAAACAAAAATGGTTTTGCAAGTCCACGACGAACTTGTTTTCGATATTCGCAAAGATGAATTGGACGAACTTCAACCATTGATAAAAGAAAAAATGGAAAACGCACTGAAATTAAATGTTCCCGTAAAAGTTGATTTGGGCATTGGTAAAAACTGGTTGGAAGCACATTGATTAAATTCAACGAAAATTCTGCGGTTGCCAATTTCAATAATGTAAAAGAAATTCCGAAGAAATTCGGTTTTGTAAATCTACTATTTACGATTTTTATTGCTTCGTTTTTACTACCGTTGTTTGTTTATTTGATTGAAAATTTTTTG
>CAYZGB010000119.1:0-6901 GCA_964477915.1 uncultured Melioribacter sp.
AACGAAACAAAGTTTCGTGCATTAGTTCCGAACGAAATACAATTTCGTTCGGAGAAGAAAAAGATTTCTCCGAAACCTCTTCCATCGTCTTCATCGTAATGACAATTTACTTTTGTTTAGAAGGAAACAACTCAGCGTAGATTTTTTCAATTCAGAGCTTGGAATAACATACGGAAAAGAGGAACAAAAATTCTAATCTTTGAATTTTTTGAGCAATTGTTCCAATTCTAATGTAATAGTGTATCGGTTCATTAGTTTTTCGATTTCCGGTAGCATTTGTTGTGTGGCTTTTTCACCTTCGGCAATAATTTGTTCGGCTTTCTTAAATTCCGCCCAAGTAAGATGACGGACATTCGGTGAAATAATCAAATCGGCTTCTTTTAATCTTTCCTGCGAAAGATGAAACGAGGTAATATCTTCCGTTCTAAAAAGAATTTCCAAAACATTTTGTGGTTCTTCCTCGGCTTTAATGCAGTGCGAAACATTGATTGCAATTACTCTATCTGCTCCGAGTTCTCTTACTTTTCCAGCCGGTACGCTTTCGGAGGCACTTCCGTCAACAAAATAATGGTTATCTCTTCGAACCGGTGGAAAAATTCCCGGAATTGCCGAACTTGATTTTACAGCCGTGCGTAAATTTCCGCGAGTTATATTAATTTCTTCACCGGAAATTAAATCGGTTGCAATTGCGGAAAATTTGATTTTTAATGCAGAAAAATCCACGTCGGGAATTATTTGAAATATTTTTTCAGTATGTTCTTGATGAATAAGTGAAATATCTTTGAGCGAACGGAGAACATTAAAACGGAATTTAATTTGCGTTACAAAAGAATCCCAAAACGATAAATCATTCTTTGTTTGTTCTTCCGGTATTCCTATTTCCGATAAATCAATTTTACTAATAGCATTAAGCATTATTTCTTCAACTTTTTCGGCATTTCCGTAATATGAGTATAGCGAGCCTATAACCGAACCCATACTGCAACCGGTTATTGCATAAATATCAATTTTTTCTCTTTCCAAAACTTTAAGCACTCCGATATGTGCTAACCCTCTTGCTCCACCACCTCCGAGAGCTACTCCAAGTTTACTCATAAATTCCTTTCTTATTTTTTGCTACGATGTTTTTGTATTCTTATTAGTTTTAACGTTCTCGGTTTTCTTTTCCGATTTTGAGTTATTTGTTGAACTGGTTTGTTCAGAAGAGGAAGTTTTTTTAGATGAAGAAACACTCGACGAGTTTTTTTTATAATCGGTAATGTAAAATCCCGAACCTTTGAAAATTAAACCTGCTCCACCTCCAATTAAGCGTTTTACTTCACCCCCGCATTCGGGACAAACTTTAATCGGTTCGTCCGACATTTTTTGAAAAATTTCAAATCTGTGTCCGCAACTTAAACATTTGTATTCGTACGTAGGCATAAAATCATCTCCTAACTTTTTTGAAATAAATCCGTTTTAAAAAATAATTTTTTTATTTGTTCCCTTTGTGAATTGCATTGTAAATTGCCGAATAATCTGAGTCGGCATCACCTAATCTTAATGACTCTCGTAAGATATATTTTAACGCGTCTAAAATATCCACGTTAATATTTTTCTCGGCAAAATCGTCGTAAATCAAATGAACATCTTTCAGCAAATGTTTTACCGGGAAATTGGGATTTTCAAAATTTCTTTCGAGCATTCTTTTTAATTTTTTATCGAAAGTTGGAGCGTAAAGGGCGCTTTCGCGTAAAACGCTCATAAAATGATCAACATCGATTTCATTTTCCAAAATAAATCCGAGCGACATAGAAAACGTTGCCGTTAATGTAGCAATCAATTGATTAAAAGCAAGTTTTACAGCCGAAGCTTTACCAACTTCGCCAAAGTATTCTACTTTTGGTCCGAACGTTTCGAATAGCGATTTCCATTTTTCGAATTGTTGTTTGGTCCCTCCGACAAATGTAATTAATGTTCTGTTTTTAACATTCGGGATACTTCCTAACACGGGTGCTTCTAAATATTCGCCGTGTGATTTTTCGATTTTGTTTTTTAGATCGATACTTTCTTCTACTTTTATAGTTCCCATTTGAATTACGGTTTTTTCAGAAAAACCTAATTCCGATGGAGTAAGAACTTGGAGATTTGCATCGTAAGTAGTTAACATTGTAATTATTACATCGGAATTTTTTATTAATTCTTTTGGATTTGTGAAAAGTGAAGCACCTTTTTTTTCGAGTGGAACTGTTTTTTCTTTTGTTCTGTTATAAATATTTAGCGAAAAACCTTCTTCAAGAAGTCTTTCTGCCATAGGAAATCCTAATAATCCTGTTCCAATAAATCCAATTTTCATATTTTTTCCTAAATTTTTTTCATTTTTTTTCGATAATAATATGTGTAAAAATACAAAACTTTATTTGTTTAATTAACAGAAACAGGGTGAATTATGATGAAAAAAGTACTTATTGTGTTGTCGTTCTTTGTTTTTGCAATTTCGATTAAGGCTCAAGATACAACCTACACAAATTTGGGCGAAGTTGCACAATTCAATGTTTTCACAATTGGAAACGTTGACCTCTCTTCCGCCGATATTCAGGGGAAAGTTGCTGTCGGTGGAAATGCTTACTTCACTAATTATTCCATTGGTGATCAAATTCCAAATTCAAACGGAACAGTTGATGTTTTGGTTGTAAGTGATTCGCTTTGGTATGACGGCGGTAGAGTTTACAGCGGTAATGTTGTTTACGGAGAATACGCCGAAGTAAGCGATAATTTAATTTTGGATGGTGAAGGGACAGTTTACCAAGGCAGTCCGATTATGTTTGCGGAATTAGGCTTACAAGTTGCGGATATTTCTACTCAATGGCATTCTCTGCAACCAAATGGTACAACCGATACCGATAACGGAGCAATTGTGCTTACCGGTTCTAATCCGGACTTAAATATTTTTGAAGTAAACGGAGATGATCTTTCATCCGCAACCGGACTTACAATTAATGCTCCGGAAGGTTCTACTGTGCTTGTAAATATTTCCGGCGAGAATATTAGTTGGTCGGGAGATAACGATTTGGTAAATGTAAACCAAACAATGGTTCTCTACAATTTTTATGAAGCCGATACTTTAACGCTTTCTGGAATTGCAGTAAAAGGTAGTATTTTGGCTCCATTTGCTTTTGTAGATTTTGTTAGCGGACAACTTAACGGTAACTTAATTGTCCACGGATTAACCGGTCAAGGTCAAATCAATTACAGTTATTTCCAAGGTGAAATTAATTACACTCCATCCGATATTACAAGTCAATGCTATGTTACTATGAAAAATGTTCTTAAAGGAAAAACTTTAAGATTAAGCGAATCTTTTATGGGACATAATAGACTTTGGGCTGGAACATTGCTTGGAGTTGTAAATAATCATAGTACAAGTTATTATTGTATTGATATTGGCCATTATTTACGTTGGAATCAACCTTATACTTACGATGGAGCAATTACTGGACCTATTGCTTACATTTTAAGAAATTATTATCCTTTTGTTCCTTATACAGGTACTAACGGACAACTTAACAGAGAAAGAAAAGAAGCCGCTGCGGTTCAGGCTGCCGTTTGGCATTTTTCCGATGGTTTTGACCCGAATTTAATTACCAATGCAAACGCTATTAAACAACGTGCATTGGATATTATTGATGATGCAACAAATCAAAATCCAATTCCG
The DNA here is from genome assembly GCA_964477915.1 of uncultured Melioribacter sp. Lineage (GTDB taxonomy): Bacteria > Bacteroidota > Ignavibacteria > Ignavibacteriales > Melioribacteraceae > WGAL01. Next base: position 3,695 of record CAYZGB010000119.1, read on the forward strand.
TTACAAACATTTTATGTTCAACCTGCAAGCCAAGTTGTAATTCAAGGACAAACGGCAATGTTAAAAATTGTTGCTAAAGATGCTCTTGGTAATCCGATGCCGAATGTTCAAGTTGAAATTTCGACAACGGCTGGAACAGTTGTTCCCGATGAAGGTGTTACGGATGCAAACGGTGAACTTATTGTTGCTGTTCAATATGATAATTCAACTAATCCAGAAAGTGCCGAAATTACTGTTACTACAATGGAAGCCGCTTTGCCTACCGGTTCAAGATACATCCTCGATAATGCTCAAACACTTGTAACTAATAACGAGTTAATTACCTGTTTAACAACAACCGCCACGGTTTATTGGAGCGGTTCGGCTTTGCCAGGTAATGATTATGATTTTTATATGTACTCCACAAGTAATTCCCAAATTCCGGATAATTACATTACTGCTGTAACTGCTGATGATAATTATATTTATTTTGGAACTGCTAATAACGGAGCATATAAATTTGATAAAGCAAACGAAGAATTTACGCCATTAAATATTACTAACAGTAACATAGATGCAATGATTTGTGATGAATTTAACGGAGATACTTATCTTGCAGTCGGTTTCCAAAGTGACGGATTTGCTGTTGGCAGTGGCGATGATTTTACGTATTATAATTCAACAAATTCCGATTTTAACGGCTCACATGTTTATGCTTTCGATAAATATTCCGACGGCGAAAATCCTTATCTTGTAATAGCACACGATGCCGGTATTTCTGTTTTTAATCCTGTAACAGGAGAATTTGTCAATTATACTTCACAAAATTCCGATTTGCCTCCTGGTGTTTGTTACGATGTTGCAGTTGACGATGATAATGGTTTTTGGGTTGCAACTGATTATGGATTAGCACATAGATTTGCAGACGGAACTTGGGAAGTATTTACAGCCGATAGTTCAGGAATTAACGGAAATTACATTAGAGCAGTTGAATATGGAAATGGAGAAATTTTAGTTGGAACATTTTACAGTGGCTTGTGTGGTTACGATATCGATTCGCAAGTATGGAGCAACTATTCTCCGTTTATTTCCACCCAGCCTGTAATGAATATTTACTTTGCCGACGATAAATTTATGATTGCAAACTGGTCGGAAGGAATTTACGTTTACGATGGTGAAAACTTTAAGCAATATTCAAGTGTAAGCCAAACTAATGCTCCTTCGATTGTTGAAGATTTTGCTTACGATGGCGGAGATTTTTGGTTTGCTACTCAATCCGGTTTAAGCCGTACAACAAACGGAAGCAATCCTTCTTCGGGTAATGCGGAAATGATTATTACCGATAATGGTTGCTTTACTGGCGGTTCAACAACTTTAAGCTTCAATTTGCAAGCGGACGGTGATATTGAATTTTATCGTTTATCTGGAACAATTCTTTATAATAGTAGTGAATTAAGTTTTGTCGATTATTCACTCGGTGAAGTATTTTCCGGTTGTGTTGTTCACATGAATGAAACAAGTCCTGGACGTATCGAATTTACTGCGATTACAGAAGATGATGAACCGATTACCATGAGTGGTAAAATGTTTGATATTATGTTCGATGTAAGTGAGGATTTAGGTACGCTTGGTCAAGGAATTTCCGCTGTATATTGTACCAATTTCTCTACCGGTTTCGGCGCGGAATTAACTCACGAAGATTTGGGAATTGTTAATTGGACAAGTTCCGGAACTGGCGATGCAGGTGTTGGTGATGCAAGTCTTGACGGCATGATTGATATGACCGACTATTTGAAAGTTGTTCACCATTATGTTTACGGCGGTGAATTTACTCTACAAGGTGAAGCATTTACTAATGGAGATATTGATTCAACAGATGTGATAAATTCTTGTGATGCTTCAATGCTCTTAAGCTTTTTGGATAACGGTTGCTTCCCGTTTGATTTCGGTGGAAATCAACCCGTTGGAGGTTTCCAACCTGGAAATGTAACTTACGATTCAACTACAAATGCAGCAACCGTACAATTATTGGCAAACGATGTACAAAACTTTAATGGGATAACTATTCAATTTGAATTTGACTCATCCCAAGTTGATTACAACGCATTTTCATCAATTCAAATTGGTAGTGGTGATTATGTTCATGCTACAAAACTTACTCCTAATTCGGCAACATTTGTTTTCAATTCTCCAACCGAATTAAACGGAACATTTGATTTGGGTAATATTTCGTTTAAGTTAAACGACACGAAAAATAGCGTACAAGTTCAAACTCGCTATTCTCTCGACGGAGTTAACTTTACGGATGGTCCTGTAATTACATTAAATCCGAGTGGAATTATTAGCGATGAAAAACCTTCGGAATTTGTATTGTACCAGAACTATCCAAATCCGTTTAATCCTACTACAACAATTAAATATGCCGTTCCTAAAAACGAAAAAATTTCGCTAAAGATTTACGACGTTTTAGGACGCGAAGTAAAAACACTTGTTAATTCCGTTAAAGCACCTGGAATTTATAGTGTTACTTGGAACGGTTCAAATAATTCCGGTTCTAAAGTTGCATCCGGTATTTATTTCTACAGATTAAAAGCCGGAAACTTTGTAAATGTTAAAAAGATGATTTTACTTAAGTAAATTCTCCTATAAAGTCTCCTCTTGAATAGGCGGTCGAATGACCGCCTTTTTTATTTACATTGTGTTATATGTTAGAAATTGATTTTGAATGTTTTTAGAAATAGCGAGAAAATAATCTTGTAAATACTTAAATTCTTGCATATTTTTCTTTTCTCAAATTTTTTAATATTACGGAAATTTTTTATGCGAATTGCACTTGCGCAAATCGATAATATTATTGGCGATTTGCAATATAACAAGCAGAAAATAATTGACTTCTACAATAGAGCAGCAAAAGAAAAAGTTGATTTGGTTTTATTTCCAGAGCTTGCACTTACAGGTTACCCGCCACGCGATTTGGTAGAAAAAAGGGAGTTCAGAAAAAAAGTAACCGAAGCAACACGGGAAATTGCAAACGTTACTACAAACGATACAGCAATAATTTTCGGCTCTATAACGGAAAAAGATGAACACGTTGGCACAGGAGTTTACAATTCCGCAATTTTTGCTTACGGTGGCAAAATCCGTTTTGTTCAAGATAAAACACTTCTTCCGAATTACGATGTATTTGACGAAAGGCGATATTTCGAATCTGCAAAACAAGTTTCGGTT
>CAYZGB010000120.1:0-6869 GCA_964477915.1 uncultured Melioribacter sp.
AACAGAAGGAAGAAATTCAGTAGTAAAATTAGGGGGAAAAGAAGGGGGTAACCGTTTAACACATTTATTAAAAATGTTTTCCGGCACAATAAAAATGAACTTAGTATCTTTAATATTTCGTAATTTATTCAAAGCTTTAAGTGTAATTTCTACACCTATTCCGTTAATATCTCCACAAGTTATTGCAATGCGGTTCATTTTCATTTCACCAAAATATAATTTCCGTTTCCTTTTTCATCAACAAAAATATACTGCATATTTCCATAATCCCAAATTTCGCGGTTGTAATCGTACTCGCTAAAATCTTGCTTAATTTTAAGAGGTTTTCCGTAGCGGATATAAATTAAGCCTCTATCGGTTTTGTAACCGTTGTGCGATTTCGGCGACGAAAAGTTTTTAATTGCGTAATCCACACGCGAAAAAAATTCGGAAAGTATTTCGTTGTATGCATTTGAAGTATCGGGGTCGTAAGGTTTCCAAATTTCAAAAAGCTTTTTGATTTTTAGATTTTTAGGAGCGTTGTCGTATTTTTTTATTTCATCTTTATCAAAAAGCATCGACATTGCATTTTCGCTCACAAAATCAAATGTTAAAGCGTTGGGGAATTTATCCCAAACCACTTTCATATTATAAGTTGCCGAATAATTTCCCACGGTAATTTTTATTGTAGCTTTGCCTGGTAACAATTTAAGTGCAAAGTTTTTGAATATGAACATCTTGTAATTTTCAATACACATCTTTGACGAAACAATAAAGTTATTACCAAGTAGTGCAAAAAAAGGTGCACCTTTAATGTAGTTAAAAGAAATATCGTGATAAATTTTTTCGTCGAATTGAGAAATTGAAATTTGGCAAACCGTATCGCTTAAATTCACCGGAACAAGTAAGGAAATGTTGCTTGGTGAAAAATTAACCACGGGTTCGAGCGATAAAGCGGCATAAACAGCATTGTTTATTTTTTTTGCAGGAATTGGCGAAAGAATTTTATCGTTCCGCTTTTTGATTTCAACACGTTTGTTAAATTTAAGTGCAAAGCTCGATGTGTTGTTTATTCTAAACGAAAAATGCACATTGTAAATCCCGTAGGGCAATTCCAAATCGAAAAAGCTGTGTAATAATTTGCTATCCGATTTTGTTTCGTCAAAAGAATTTACCGTTACGTTTTTTTTCGAGATTATTCTTTTAACTAAAGAATCCTGCCGGTAAATTTCAATAAGTGAACTTGTAGTTGAAGCATAGTAATTTTTTTCTTTAACAAAAAAAATCTTGCTGTAAGGAATTTTGAAATCGACAAAAAATTTAGCACTCGAATCGTAAGGGACGTAGTACGTCTGAAAATAATCCGAATTGCTTACTTGAGCATTAAAAGGATTTACTAATGAGAGTAAAACTATTAAGAAAAGAAATTTCTTCAATTTGGTTTAACTATTCATACTCATTAAGAATTCTTTATTGTTCTTCGTCCCTTTCATTCGCTCGAGCAAAAATTCCATTGCTTCAACCGGATCGTAGGAACTTAAGAATTTCCGCAAAATCCAAATTTTATTTAATTCCTCTTCGGTAAGCAGCAGTTCTTCTTTTCTCGTACCCGTTTTGTTCAAATCAATTGCAGGGAAAATTCTTCTATCTGCCAAATCGCGATTTAGAACAAGTTCCATATTACCGGTACCTTTGAACTCTTCGAAAATAACTTCGTCCATACGGCTTCCGGTATCGATTAGTGCAGTGGCAATAATTGTAAGGCTTCCGCCTTCGTCAATATTACGAGCCGCCCCGAAAAATCTTTTCGGTTTTTGAAGTGCATTTGCATCAACACCACCGGAAAGAATTCTACCGCTATGAGGAATAATAGTATTGTAAGCACGGGCAAGGCGTGTAATACTATCCAAAAGAATTACAACATCTTGTCCAACTTCTACGAGCCTTTTCGCTTTTTCGATAACCATATTCGAGACTTGCACGTGTCTTTCCGGTGCTTCGTCAAATGTAGAAGCAATTACTTCCGCCTGAACGGAACGTCTCATATCGGTAACTTCTTCGGGACGTTCATCGATAAGCAAAATCATAAGAATAACTTCGGGATGATTACGCGAAATGGAGTTTGCGATTTGTTGAAGCAAAACGGTTTTACCGCTTTTCGGTGGCGAAACGATAAGTCCGCGTTGCCCTTTACCGATAGGCGAAAGCAAATCGACAATGCGCATTGAATAATCGCCGGGAGCAGTTTCCAATTTTAATCTTTTTTCGGGGTAAAGCGGAGTAAGGTTATCGAATAGAGTTCTTTCTCGAATTTTTTCGGGCGAAACACCGTTTACCGCTTCAACTCTTAGAAGCGCGTAAAAACGCTCGTTATCTTTTGGCGGACGAACTTGCCCGGTAATTGTATCGCCTGTTTTCAAATAAAATCTTTTTATTTGAGAAGGCGAAACGTAAATATCATCGGGCGATGGTAAATAATTGTAGGTTGAAGAACGCAAAAACCCGTATCCATCCGGTAATACTTCCAAAACGCCTTTGGAAAAAGTTAAACCGTCGTTTTGGGTTTGTTCTTCGAGAATTTTCATTATTAGTTCTTGTTTACGGAGATCGCGGTAGTGAGAGAGGTCTAAATCTTTCGCAATCTTGTACAAATCAACAAGCTTCATCGCCTGAAGTTCAGAGATGTCGAGAGACATAAGAAAGGTTCCTGTAATTTGTTATGAAAAATTAATTGTTTCCTTCATTAGGTTGTTTTTGCTTCACACTGAATTTTGTTCGAAAGGAACAAGCGAATGCAATAGCAAAAATATTTATAAAGTTTCATTTTTGCAAGAATTTTATTGAGTTATAATTGACGTTGATTTTTTCATATTTCAATGTAAAACAGATGAAGCTAATTTTTTGAGTGAGCGGTGAACGGATTTTGTACGTCGTCTGTTGTCAGTTACTAATTACAAATTCTAAATCCCAAATTGTCATTTCGAACCCCGAATGCAACTTGTTGCGAGGGGTGAGAAATATTTTTTAACCCCGATTCTTGGGGTAAACTGTTCAGCGTTCAGTTCCTCCGTCCGAAACTGAGTTACGGACGGAAATAGCAACCGAAATTTTATTTCGGGAAGTCCCGTAGGGACGAAATATTTGTAGAAAATGAAATACCAATAAAATCTAAGCTCCGTAGGAGCGACATTTGAAATTCAAAAAATGAAACAAATTTCAATTTATTTCCATTTTCCGAAACAAAGTTTCGCGCATTAGTTCCGAACGGAATTCAATTTCGTTCGGAGAAGTGTATTGCGAAATCCAAATTGTCATTTCGAACCCCGAATGCAACTTGTTGCGAGGGGTGAGAAATCTTAAAAAACATAAAAAGATTTCTCCGAAGCCTCTTTCATCGGCTTCGTTCGAAATGACAGTTTAGAGAAACCTTTTAACCTTTTCCCTTTTGTCCTTTTAGCCTTCCTTCAGCTTTATAAACTTTCAACTATCAAAAGATTTCTCCCCCGATAAATCGGGGTCGAAATGACAATTTTTCTCAACCTCAACCTTTACCTAAACCTTAATGAATCACTTCATCAAAATCATCTTCTTTGTTGCAACAAAATTGCCGGCTTGCAATCTGTAAAAGTAAACCCCGCTCGGCAAATTGCTTGCATCGAATTTTACGGAATAAATTCCGGGTGTTTGTTTATTGTTTACAAGCGTAGTTATTTTTCTTCCGAGAACATCGTAAACAATCAGTTGTACGTTTGAAGACGTTGCGTTCAACATACCTACATTTGGTATTGAATATTCGATTGTGGTTGTAGGATTAAAAGGATTCGGGTAATTTTGTGAAAGGCTGAATTTTTCAGGTATTTCGGAATTAACTAATTCAACATCATCGAGAATTCCTTGCTCGGGTGTAAATACTTTGTGATCTGTAAAAATATGAAATTCACTCGGCTCAAATGTAAACTCTGCTTGAGAATTATTTACATAAAACGAATCACCGGAAAAGAAATCGTACCACCAACCGTCGTGATGAAAATCAACACTACCGTCGTGTGTCCATGTATCGAAATTGCCAACAACAACAGCATTCATATCGTCATTGGTTAAATAAATCTTACGAATATTTACTCCTTGTCCCGCATTAATTCCTACACTTGTGTAAGGAGAATTAAATGTTGAGTATTCATTTCGGAGTTTTATTAAAGCCGAAAATGTTTTGTAAAGGTTACGTCGAGCGGGAACATCATAATAGTTCCATAAAATAGGCATTGGGTCTGTTCTTCCTTCGGGGAACGGCAAATCGTAACCGAGTTCTTCGAATTGCCAAATCATTTTAGAGCCCGGATAAGTAAAGAAAAACGCTCCGACAAGTTTTTGACGTTGAATCGAAAGGTCGACATTTCCTTGCAAAGCATAATCTGGATTTGTGGAATTGCCGTATTCAAGCGTTTTCCACATCAAGCGGTCTTCGTCGTGGCTTTCCATATAGGAAACGAGATTTGCTTGCGACCAACCTCTGTTTGCATAGTATTGCCAACTGAAATCGGACGAACGTTGATTATCATTTAACCAACCCATTGCTGATTGCGAGTAAGCAGTATTTCCATTTCCCCAAAGCAATAGTCCGTAATTTGCAAGTTCGGTCTCTTCCGTATTAACTGTAAAGTGTTCTAATATCATTATTGCATTAGGGTCGTATTCCCATAATTTATTAGCCATTCGCTCTATGTTGTATATACGAGAGGCATCGTATTGATTCCATAAATCAACATTATCGCCCGAATAAAATTGTGTAAAACCTTTCGATAAATCGTAACGATAACCGTCCACGTGATATTCTTGCATCCAATAACGGTTTACTCTATCAAGAAAATAGCGGGTGTGCGGGCTTTCGTGATTCCAATCGTAACCCGGGCAAAACGGATGTCGCGGCGTTTGATTCATCCAAGGATTATCGGCACTCGGCGGTCCGTAATTTCCGTCGGCATAAAGACGAACAAACGGCGATTGCCCGAACGAATGATTGTAAACAACATCCATAATTACAGCAATTCCACGTTCGTGGCAAGCGTTTACAAATTCTTTAAATGTATCGGCTGGACCGTAATACTTATCAACGGCAAAATAAAATGCCGGATTGTAACCCCAACTGATATTGCCGTCAAATTCATTTATCGGCATTAACTCAATTGCATTTATGCCAAGGTTTTGAAGATAATCCAAACTATCCATTACCGCTTCGAAAGTGTGTTCGGCAATAAAATCGCGTATTAAAAGTTCATAAACAACAAGTTTGCTTTTGTCCGGTCTTTGGTAGTTGTCATCCGTCCATTCGAATTGAGGTTTATCCGTTTGAAATTCGGAAACGTACTCGGAAGTTTTTCCATACGGATATTGTTTTAGATTAGGATAAGTTTCGCTATCGATATACTGGTCGTTCCAACCATCCAAAACTTTATCGGCGTAAGGATCGGCTGTCCTAATTTTTCCATCAACAAAATATTGAAAAGAATATTCGGTCTGTGGCGTAAGATTATTTATTGTTATCCAAAACAAAGTGGAATCATCCGTAGGCTGATATTTGTGCATTAAATATTCGGGATAAACTTTCCAGTCGGTGTTATTAAAATCTCCAATTACAAAAACAAAATCTTTATTAGGAGCAAAAAGTGCGAGTGTAACGGTTGAGTTATCATCATTGTAATTAATTCCGGGCTGAATTCCGTTCGGAGGAGTTTCGCTTGTTTGGTTGGGAACAATAATAGTGTAAAAGGAATCCGCATACGACTGTCCCTCTTCCGAAGTGGCAACTGCTTTTATTAAATATAATCCGGGTTCGTAATTGCTTGCCGAAAAATCGTATTCAAGAACATCAATGAATTGGGCATTTGCAACTTGGTTAGAGTTTACAAACAACGAAATATTTTCTGTATTCACACCTATTTCCGCAATGTCCACTTCAATAGGCATATCGTCGTTTTGGTGCAAGAAAATAGGTGTTCGCTGCGGATCTTCGTAATCGTTACTTACTTCGGGTTGTGCAAAAATTATAGTTAGTCCGCCGGAATAAATCGGTGCAAAAATATCTTCGCCTCCAACATCTCTGCCGGTAGGTCCTTGCGGTCCGGCACTTCTAAATACAAAAGCCAATTTTTGAATATGTTCGTTCGGGTCGTTCATTGAATAAAAATTACGTGGGAAACCGATAACTAATTGATAAAGGTCATAACCAATTCGAGTTAGTTTAGGTTGGGTATTATCGTCTCCCCAAGTTCCAATCACATGACGCCAGTCGTGGTTATCGGTGCTGTAATTAGTAATAACTCCCGTGTGAGCGTAAACATCGCCGTTGTATCCGGCAAGCCCGCCGTCACCTTCTTGAGCATTAAATATAATTACAATCGAATCTTGCTCGGTCGGATATTCGGGTTGTGTAACAACAACTTGTGCATTCAATAAATTTATTGCTAAAACTAATGTTAATAGAACTAACTTTTTCATAAAACATCCTTTTAATTAATTAAACAAATCCCACGAAACACCGATACGAATTCCTCTCGGTTGTTTTGGATAAAATGGAACAATAAAATATTTATTATCGAGCAGATTTTCAAAAATAAAATAAACCGTTGCTCTTTCTTGAATTCTTCCCGCAAAGAAAAAATCGAACGTGAAAGAATTTGGAGAACCTTCTTTTTTTATCGGTTCAATAGTTGAGTTATTATTTTCTTCAAACCAAAAATTTCTTCCTGTAAAAAAATCACGGTAGAAGAAATTTTGCTTACCATTAAAATAAAAATTAATTCCGGTTTTCATAAGTAAATTATTATCGAACAACTTTCCGATGTAAAACAATCCGGCTGTTAACGAATGACGTGGTGAAATTTGAAAATCGT
>CAYZGB010000121.1:0-5257 GCA_964477915.1 uncultured Melioribacter sp.
TTTCTTAAACAAACACTTCCGTATTTTACTTCACCCGAAATCGGAATGGTGCAAACACGCTGGGGACATTTGAACGAAAATTTTTCAATACTTACAAAAATTCAAGCCTTTGCTCTTAATAATCATTTTGTGATTGAACAAACCGTTCGGAACAGAAACGGGTTTTTTATCAATTTTAACGGCACCGGCGGAGTTTGGCGAAAACAATGCATACTTGATGCAGGCAACTGGCACAGCGATACTTTGGCGGAAGATGTTGATATTAGTTACCGTGCTCAAATGAAGGGCTGGAAGTTTGTTTACTTAAACAATTTCGAAACAAAAGCAGAACTTCCCGCTGAAATAAATTCACTTAAAACACAACAGTTTCGCTGGACAAAAGGGACGGTACAAGCGGCGATAAAATTATTACCTCAAATATGGAAAGAAAATCTTCCGCTAAAAATAAAATTGCAAGCAACGTTCCATCTTACCACACACTTGATTTTTCCGGTTATTCTTACACTTGCTACGCTCGCAGTACCGATTTTATTGCTTAAAACCGAAACTGTTTACAATATCTATTTTAACATTGCCGGATTTTTTATTTTAAGTCTATTCTTTTCGTTTCTGTTTTTCCTTTATGCTCAAAAGGAATTGTATTCAAATTGGATTGAAAAAATTTTCTACTTTCCCGTTTTTCTCGCCGGAAGTATGGGTTTGGCAATCAACAATACAATTGCTTTTATCGAAGGTTTACTTGGTAAAGAAAGTTCGTTCGAACGAACTCCGAAATTCGGTGATTTAACAAACAAAGTGAATTTAGGTAAAAACAAATACATTCGTTCGAATAAAATCGATTTTGTAACAATCTCGGAATTTGTTTTTGCATTTTACAGTTTAATTGCAATTTTTCTTGCTATTGTTGAAAAGGAATATTCGGCTATTCCAATTTCATTGGTTTATTTTTTCGGTTTCTCTTCGGTTTTTTATCTTTCGGTTAAAATTAATTTTAATAATCGTAAAAGGAGAAGAGCGTGAAAGTTGATGATGTAATTTATGAAAAAGCAGAATTGATTTATTCCAATAACTCCCAAACGCCTTTATTTTCTGTAGTTGCAGAAAAGCTATTTAAGGAAGGGAAAAATGATGAAGCGAAAAAAATTCTCGATGAGGGAATTTCTGTTTATCCTGATTATGCAACACCTTATTTTATTTATGCAAAAATACTTGCTGCCGAAAACGAAATTGAAAAAGCACGTGAAAAATTTGAAGTAGGGGAAAAGATTTTCAGTAATCCATTTCTCGAAGAATATTTTGAAAAACTATTTGCCGGTGAAATTACGGAAGACGAAACCGATAATGATGTAATCTTGCAAGAACTTAACGAAGAAATTTTACCCGAAAAGGAAGAAGCGGAAAATACTAATGAAGATGATTTTGCAACAGAAACATTGGCAACGGTTTACGAACAACAAGGTGCTTACGACGAAGCAATTGAAGTTTACAAAAAGCTAATTAAAAAATTTCCCGAAAACACAAGCAAGTACGAAGAGAAAATAGCCGAACTTATTGTAAAACAAGCGGGTGCGTAATTCCGAATATGAAAACAAATCTCGACTTCTCAAAAAAACTTTCACGAGAGTTTTATTTACAAGATACTTTAACCGTTGCCCGAAAATTATTGGGGAAAATCTTTGTGCGTATTCTCAACGGCAATATTCTCGCGGGGGAAATAATAGAAACTGAGGCATACATTGCAGGGGAAGACGAATCCGCACACAGTTCGCGAGGGGAAACAAAACGCAACGCAACAATGTTCGAACAAGGCGGAGTGCTTTACGTTTATTTCACTTACGGAATGTACTTTTGCTCAAATGTTGTTACCGGCAAAGAAGGACAAGGCGATGCAGTGCTTTTACGAAGCATCGAACCTTTGGAAGGAATTGAAATTTTTGCTCAAAACAGATTTGGTAAAAAAGAAATTTCAGAAAAAGAAAAGAAGAATTTACTGAGTGGGCCCGGCAAAATTTGTATGGCATACGATTTAACAAGAAATGAAGACGGTACTGATTTAACCGGGGAGAAAATTTTTATTCTCGATGCTCCGGAAATTCCCGACGAAAAAATTGTTCAAACTACAAGAATAGGAATATCCAAATCGAAAGACTTACCTTGGCGATTTTATGAAAAGGATAATCCCTACGTTTCGAAAAAATAAAATGTATTTGTACAAATTTTTCATCCCAAAACTTGACATTTCAATCGCTAATAAGCATATTTGAAGATTAATAAGAATAATAATTACCACTAACAAAAGGTTGTAAATAATGAAATCCAAAATTAATTCTACTGCTGTTAATTCAAAATTAGTTTTATCATATTTAAGAAATGCGGAAATTTTCTGGGTACTTTCTTTTTCCGTTTTAATGTTTATTGCTTCACAAATTTCAATTCCCGTTCAACCTGTACCGTTTACTTTACAGACAATTGTCGTTTTGCTCGCCGGAGCATTCCTTGGTTCCAAAAACGGGGCAATGAGTATGATTATTTATTTATTAGCCGGAGCAATCGGTTTGCCTGTTTATGCTAATTTTTCCGGCGGTTTTCCGCATTTGTTCGGACCAACCGGCGGATATTTGCTTGCGTTTCCATTTGCCGCTTTTTTTGTTGGTAAAATTTCCGAAAAGAAAAACTCGGTTTATGCTTTAGCTTTTACAATGATTCTTTCCGTTGCTTTCATTTTGTTTTCCGGCTCGCTTTATCTTTCGTTATTTGTCGGGAACGATTTGAAAACAGCATTCGTTCTCGGTGCAGAATCATTTACAATTTGGGCTTTGGCAAAAATTGCCGTGGCACTTGTTATTTATTACTCTGTACCAAATAAATTTCGCAGATTACCATAATTTGTAGAATAAAATGTTAATAAAAGGATATTCCGTAAAGTTTATGAATATTAATTGCACAAAAAATTTTAATAATTTTATTCGGAATATCCTTAAACTCTCTCCGTTTCAAAAATCTCCGTTCCTCACATTTGGTTCTTTTTTGTTACCGGAATTTGTCTTTCATTTGTTTGCTTTTGGTGATGGGAAATTCCGAAAATATTGTTCGCATTCTACTGAATTTTATTTTCGGAATGTTCTGTGAAAATCACCGAAAGCAATATTGTTAAGACGAATTCCTCTTTTATTTACAATAATTATTAGGAGGAATTTTTATGCTTACTTTACCGGAAAAAATCATTTTTGTTCTTGCGATAATCGGAGCGATTTATCTTTCCATTAAAACTTACGGACAAGTATTTAAGATTATCGCAAAAGGGACGGAGCCAATTGATTGGAAAGCTGTCGTAAAAAATATTCCCAAAGGTTTGAAAATATTCTTTACGCAACAAACTCTTTTCAAAACGCGTAAATCAATTTGGTTTATTCACTTCCTTGTTGCTTGGGGATTTATTGTTTATATGCTTGTTAATTCGTTCGATTTTATCGAAGGACTTTTCCCCTCTTTTGCATTTTTCCCTAATTCAATTATCGGTTCAATTTACCGCAGTTTTGTCGATATTTTTAGCGTTCTTGCTTTGGTGGGAATTACAATTTTTCTTTTACGCAGATTTATTTACGGCGATAAAAAATTACAAATAGAAGACCGCGTTCATCTTTTGCCGGAAGTTCGCAGCGGAATAAAGAAAGATTCGTTGATTTTCGGAATTTTCCTTTATGTTCACATCGGTTCACGCTTGCTCGATGCTTCGTTCCACGTTGCACTTGCTGGTAAAGGCGATGCTGCACAACCATTTGCAACCGCTATTGCGGGCTGGTTTCATTCGCTTGCACTTACTACAAATCAAATGGTTGTTGGCGAACACATAACTTGGTGGATTACGGTTCTTTCTGTGTTGGCGTTCATTCCGTATTTCCCGCTTACAAAACACGCACACCTTTATATGGGACCAATTAATTTTATGATTCCCGACGACCGTCGCACAAAAGGTTCGATTAAACCGATTGATTTCGAAGACGAATCGATTGAACAATTTGGTGCAGCAAAATTTGAGGATTTACCGCAAGAATCTTTGTTCGATTCATTTGCGTGCATTATGTGTAACCGCTGCCAGGATTATTGTCCGGCATATCAAACCGGGAAACAACTTTCGCCTTCGGCAATTGAAATCAATAAAAGATATTTCTTCAAGAAAAACGGAAGTAAATTCATCGAAGGCGGTGAAGAATTTCCGCTTGTTGGAACAATTCTTACCGAAGAAGCACTTTGGGCTTGCACCACTTGTAATTTCTGCGTTTACGCTTGTCCCGTTGGCAACGAACCGCTTGTTGATATTCTAAAAATGCGTCAGGACAAAGTAATGATGGAAGGCTCGTTCCCGGCAGAGGTTAATCCCGCATTTAAGGATTTGGAAGTAAACGGAAATCCTTGGGGCTACAATCAACAGGATAGAGCAAATTGGGCACAAGGAATGAATATCAAAACAATGGCGGAAGATTCGAATGCAGAATATTTGTTCTGGGTTGGTTGTGCAGGCTCTTACGATCCGCGTTATCAAAAAGTTTCGAAGGCGTTTGCTACATTGCTTCAGAAGGCGGGCGTTGAATTTAGAATTCTCGGAACGGAAGAAAAATGTAACGGCGATACCGCAAGAAGATTGGGGAATGAATATCTTGCCCAACAATTGATGATGGAAAATGTTGAAACGTTAAATAAATACGGCGTAAAGAAAATCGTTACCGCTTGTCCGCACTGCTTTAATTCGCTTAAAAACGATTATCCCGATATGGGTGGAAATTTCGAGGTAATTCACCATTCCGAATTACTCGAAAATCTTATTTCGGAAAGGAAATTGAAAGTAAAAGATTCTGCGGAAAAACACAAAATCACTTACCACGATTCTTGTTACTTGGGTCGTTACAACAGCGTTTACGATGCACCGCGTGAAACCGTTTCAAGTATCGGCGGAATAGAAATAGTTGAAATGGAACGCAGTCGCGGAACCGGATTCTGCTGCGGTGCCGGTGGCGGTCGTATGTTTATGGAAGAAGAAGGAACACGTATTAATATTAATCGTGCCGAAGAAGCGGTTGGAACCGGAGCAGATACAATTGCTTCGGCTTGTCCGTTCTGTATGACGATGCTAACGGACGGCGTAAAAGGTGTAGGAAAGGAAGGCGAAGTGGAAGTAAAAGATATTGCCGAAATTTTGCTTGAAAATGTAGAGTAATTTATTTTCGCTTTTCATATATTGAGAATTAATTAAAACCGG
>CAYZGB010000121.1:5357-6866 GCA_964477915.1 uncultured Melioribacter sp.
TTTTTTCTTAATCAAAAATTGATTATAATTGAAAACAAACATAAACAAATAAACAAGGAGAACTCAAATGAGTGAAAAATACGAACAAATGATTGAACACTTGAAATCAATGGAAAAAGACATTGAAAAATTCTACGTAAAAGGACAAAACGCAGCAGGTACACGTTTGCGTAAAGCCTTGGGCGAATTGAAAAAAATGGCTCAGGATATGAGAGTGGAAATTCAAAATATTAAAAACGAAAGAAAGAACGGTTAAAAATTTAAGCCGCTTGCGTATGATGAAAGTAAAAATCAAAAACGTTAAGCGGCTTTTCCTTTTTCTTTTATTTTCAAGTTTAAATCTCTATCCGCAAGTTTCACCTCAATTTTTATTTCCAATAAAAAATCTTTCGGCAAAACTCGATTCATTAAATGCCGATTCAGTACAAACGCTTACCTTTTCTGTTGTTGGCGATTTAATGTGCCATTCAACACAATTCGAATATGCTCGCATCGATAGCGATACATTCGATTTCAATCCGGTTTTTCTGCCGATTAAAAAATATTTATCCGAAAGTGATTTCACACTCGGAAATCTCGAAACAGTTACTGCGGGCAAAAATGTAAAATATTCAGGCTATCCGCTTTTCAACACGCCGGATGAGTTCGTAGAAGCACTTGCTAATGCCGGCTTCGATATTCTTTTTACGGCAAATAATCACGCACTCGATCAAGGTGAACTCGGTGTAAAACGCACAATTGATGTAATCCGTAAAAATGGAATGATGAACGTAGGAAGTTGCAAAAAAAACGAAAGCGGAATTTTATTTTTGAAGAAAAACGGAATTAAATTCGCATTGCTTGGTTATACGTTCGGAACAAACGGATTTACGTTGCCCGATAGTTCGCAATGGTGCGTTAATTTAATTACGCGAAAAAAAATAAAAAGCGATTTGCAAAAAGCAGATTCGCTACAACCGGATTTTATAATCGTGTATTTTCATTTCGGGACGGAATATTCACGCGAGCCTGATGATTATCAAAAAGATTACGTGAATTTTGCTTTCCGAAACGGCGCGGATATTGTTTTGGGTAGTCATCCGCACGTGTTGCAAAAAATAGAGGAAAAACATTCGAAGCGAATTGGAAAAAGTTTCGTTGCTTATTCGCTCGGGAATTTCATTTCAAATCAAAGATGGCGATATTCCGATGGCGGAGTAATTCTTAAATTTTCAGTTAGTAAAAATTTTCTCCGCAAGAAAACTCGTCTAAATAATTTGGATTATATTCCCGCGTGGGTTTACAAAGGAAAAGTAAACAACGAAGGAAAACCCGGATACAGAATTTACGCCGTAACCGATTCAACCAAAACAAAACCAAATCCCTATTTTACTGATGAGGACTTTAAGAATATGATGCAATTTTACGAGGATGCGAAAAAAATTCTTGGAGCAATAAAAAAGTAAACCTTTAACGTTTGGATTTATTCCGCAAACACCTCGTAATGTGTTACTTTTTCTTCAAATTCCA
>CAYZGB010000122.1:0-6844 GCA_964477915.1 uncultured Melioribacter sp.
AAATAATTACTCTTCGTCTTTAGTTGATACTCCGAACAAAATTGTATTTCGTTCGGAAATAACAAACGAAACTTTGTTTTGTTTTATTCATTTTTTAAGTTTCGCTCCTACGGAGCTTTGGTTCTATTGTGGTTATTGTTTCTACAAAGATTTCGTCCCTCTGGGAGTTTTTTTTACCGAAATAAAAATTCGGATATTAATTTCGTCCGAAGCTGAGTTTCGGACGGAGATATTTTCAGTTCACAGAAAAAATTTTTTGAGCTTTGAAGGATTGACTTCTAAAATTTAATTTGAATAATCCGAGACAAGATTTTTAATATCTTCTTCTAATTTTAAAATATCTTCCGTCGCTGTTATCCCTACTACTTGAGTATCAATACCAAAATAATCGTGGATTAATTTATCCCGCATACCAGCCATAAATCGCCAAGGTATCCAAGAATAATTATCTTTAATCTCTTTCGGAATTTTCTTTGATGCTTCGCCGATAATCTCCAAGGCACGTATTACGGCATATTGGGTTTTAATATCTTCTTGAAAGGTAGGATAATCAATGTTTTTAAGAAAACTTTTAATATTTAAAATTGAATTTAAAATATCATTCAAATAATCTATGATTATTCTATTGTTTTCATTCATAATATAGGTTGAGCTTCTGAAAGTATTTTTTTACCAATATTTGGCTTTAAGGAATTTTTCATTACTAAATCTACTTTTACACCAAGTATTTCGCTTAAATAATCTTCTAATTCTATAAATTTAAATAATGATGGAGTTTTAGAAAATGTAACCAAAATATCCAAATCACTATTCACATTTTGTTCACGACGAACGAATGAACCGAAAACTTCAAGAGTTTCCACATTGTACCGTTCCTTAATATTAATTAACTCCAGGCGTAATTTTGTAACAATATTTTCAAGTTCTCTTTCCATATTTCAAAAATGTTAAAATATTTCGGGAATAGCAATAATGTTTCTTTTGTTATTTCTGTCCAAAACTCATTTTCGAACATTGGAATAGTTAGCAAATCCTTTAATGATTAATTTATCCTCCACTCCTTTGTTTTAACAATTTTACCGTTTGCAGGATTTACAAATACAAATATTCCTTTTCCTCTTACCCTATCGCCTACGTTAAATTTTTCTTTTGTGATTGTTACTTTCCACAAAAATCTTTTTTCTTCATCATCCCAAATCGATTTTGCAATAAATTCGTTTCCGGGTTCAATTACTTGTTTATCTTTAAGATATCGTAATAGTTTATCTTTATTTATTTTGAAAATACAATTATTCTCATCTGCAAAGCAATCTGGAATACCTTTAACTTTTGCGAAATTTACTACCGAACCGTTTTCAACAATAAATTCAAGCGTATCGGAGTATTCTATTACGGGAATGCTTTCGAGAAGAAAAATGTGAACTTTCCCATCGCCAGTAAAATATTTTTTGCGAACCGGTGTAAAATACGAATTGTAAAAATCCGAACTTGTTTGCTCAATAATTTTATTAATCACTGTTTGTTCAGCATTTTCTTCTTCTTTTGTAATGTTAGACGAGCAACCGAATATTATCAACAAAAACAAAAAGAAATACGTCAATTTTGAAAGAAATGTATTTATGTAATTTGTCATTCTTCTATCTCCAAATTATTGTTGGTAATTTTCCAATATCCAATAAAAAACATTTTTGTGAATTATTCCGTTTTTATTTTCGGTAAAAACATCGGTAGTCAAAAGATATTTCGGGTAATTATCTTTTATCGTTTCCAAAGGCTTTATTTCTCGATTTAATGTTTGCTCACCCGAAATTTCCCAAGCAACTTGAAAATATTCAATATCACCATTTTTGTTCTTTACTATAAAATCAACTTCGGAATTACGTAATTTTCCAGTCCAAATTTTATATCCTCTTCTAAGCAATTCAAGAAAAACGACATTTTCCAATATGCGTCCTCTGTTTGCAGTTTTTTCTCTTCCAACCAAGATATTTAGTAACCCAATATCAACAATGTAATATTTTTCTAATGTAGCAAGTTGTTTTTTACCATTAATATCAAAGCGGTTTACTCTGTAAAAAATATAGCTTTCAACAAGATAATCAAGAAACTTTTCAACGGTTTTGTGATGAATGTGTTGATTATCCGCCTTTAAAGCTTTGGAAATACTGCTTGGCGAAACTCTATTGCCAATATTATTTGCTAAAAATTTCACAACATTTTCGAACGCCCTGTTTTCATTTATTCTGTGTCGTTGCGTAATATCTTTTTCAATTATTGTTTTATACAATGCGTTCAAATATTCGTAAATTTTATCGTGCCCTTCATCCCGTAAATCAATTCCCTTTGGCAAAGAAGTTTCGTTTACATATTCATAAAATAGAGCTTCGTAGTTCAAATATTTATTATTTATATCGATTTGTCTGGCAATCAAATATTCCGCAAAAGAAAAAGGTAAAATAGAAATCTCAATATATCTTCCGCTTAATAAGGTTGCCAAATCACCGGAAAGAAAATTTGCATTCGAACCGGTAATGTAAATATCGATATTTTCAGTTACGTAAAGTCCGTCAACCAATTTTTCGAATTGTGGGATATTTTGAATTTCATCAAGAAAAATATAGTTTACTTTGCCTTGTTGTAATTTCCCTTTTATTTCAAAATAGAGTTTGTCCCAAGTTTTATTAAGGTAATTTTCTGGCAATTCGAAATTGTAAAATTGGATTTGTTTTTCGGTAACGCCGTTTTTTAACAATTCGTTTTTATAAATTTGCAGCAGGGTGGATTTGCCCGAACGTCTTAAACCGGTAACTACTTTAATTAAATCCTTTTCCTTAAATGCAAATAATTTGTCAATATATTCGTTTCTTCTGATAAGTTTCATTGCATTACAAACATAGATAAAATTATCAAAACTTGCAAAAAATGTAACTTTTGATATTTTTTAATTTATTCAAAAATCCTTTTCAAAATTAATTTCGAAGGATATTTACCGCCTGTGTAAATCGTAATTTTTGCCTTTACAAAATCCTTTTCATCAGCATTAAAAATATCCGTAAATGTTTGTGGATTTCTATCGAAAAACGGGAAAAACGAACTTTGAATTTGCAGCGCTATTTTATGTCCTTTGCGGAATGTGTGCAAAATATCTTGAAACGGAATTTTTACAAGCGTTGGTTTACGCGGTTGAAACGGTTCCGGTTTTTCGTAAGAGTTGCGGAATTTTCCGCGAAAAATATCGTAACGAATTAGCCGATAATAATTAGGCGAAGCTTCATCATTTTCGGGATAAACATCAATCAATTTCACTACAAAATCGGCATCGGTTCCGGTTGTGGAAACATACAATTCTGCAGAAAAATTACCGGCTACCGTAAAATCTTCTTCAAGCGGTTTGCTTGTAAAAGTTACAACGTCCGGACGATTTAACACAAAACTTTGGTTTTCGGTCATATATTCCCGCGGATACAAACGATGTGTTTTGTATTTTGTGTAAGGAACGGGATTTGCCGGATCGCTGATGTAGGAAACGCTATCGAACTTAACGGGTTGTGAAAACGAAATAAAATTTCCCTCCGAAAGAAATATCTCATCAACTTTGTAGTTTTCCGGCGGCCAATTTTGAAATTTAAACCATTCGTTTTTCCCCGTATCAAATACGTAAGCCTCCGGTAATTCCAATTCTCCTTTGCCTTTTAAATAATAATTAAAAAATGGCAATTCGATATTTTTCTGATAAAATTTACTTGTAGCCGAACCGAACGAAGCATCGCCCAAACTTTCGCCCGTTCCACGCGACCAGCCTCCGTGGAACCAAGGTCCCATTACAATTGCGTTAAATCCGGTTTTGTGTTCTTCGATTTTCCGATAAGTCTGAAGCGTTCCGAACAAATCTTCGCTATCATACCATCCGCCAACAGTTAGAACAGCGGGCTTTACGTTTGTGTAATCGTCAAGTGTGGAACGGCTTTGCCAAAAATAATCGTAAGTATCGTGAACCGAGACACTATCCCAAAACGGGATTTCGTGATGAAAATATTTTTCGTTTACATTTTTTAATGCACCGAGATCCAAATAAAATTTGTACGGATCATCGCCATAATCTATATTCAACGATTTCCAATTTGTGTAAAGTGTATCCCGCACAATTCCGAAAGAAGAAAAAAATCCGAAAGTCATCGAAAGAGAAAGTGCTCCGTGGTGATGCATATCGTCATCGATAAACCAATCGGAAATCGGTGCTTGAGGCGAAACCGCAACAAGCGCCGGATGATTACAAGTAGCACCTTGTGCCGTGTAAAATCCGGGATACGAAATTCCCCACATTCCAACCTTGCCGTTATTGTGCGGAATGTTTTTTACTAGCCAATCGATTGTATCGTAGGTATCGGTAGCTTCATCGATTTTACCTTTTTCGCCGTGAGCGTTCGGACGCATATTCACAAATTTTCCTTCACTCATAAATCGTCCGCGAACATCTTGGTAAACAAAAATGTATTTTTCACGCATCATAAATTCCGAAGGTCCCAAATGCCACGGATAATTATCTTCGCCGTAAGGACGGCAACTGTAAGGCGTTCGCATTAATAAAATTGGATAATTTTGTGTTGTGTCTTTCGGTGAATAAACAGCCGTAAACAAAGTTACGCCGTCACGCATTTTAATTCGGTATTCGTGTTTAACGTAATTTTCTTTAACGTATTCGTTTTGTGCAAATAACGAGAAGCTGATAAAAACAAGTAAGGTGACAATTGTTTTTTTCATAAAATAACCTTCTGATAAAAAATTAAAATTAAAAAAATTTTCTCGGATAAATTATCTTAATAATCGATTTTGAAAGTTAAAATTTATTTATATTGAGAAATTGTTAAAAAAATTATTATTTCCTTGTAACTTATAATTTTAGGGACGCAAATGAAAACAAAAATTTTTCTTTTTGCAACTGCACTTCTTTTTATTATTTCCTGCTCAAATGACGAACAACCTACAAAACCGCCGGAAGTAGATGTTTACGTAACAAAAGCAGCCGATATTCCACTTTACGAAAATTTTGTTGGAACGGTTGCAGGACAAAAAGATATTGAGATACGTGCACGTGTTTCCGGTTTTTTGGAAGGAATTCATTTTAAAGAAGGTAGCGTTGTAAAAAAAGGTCAACTCCTTTACACAATCGAAAGCCAACAATACGAAGCCGAAACGGCAGCTTATTTAAGTAAACTTGCCGAGGCTAAAACAAATCTTGCACACGCCAAAAGCGAACTTGCACGAATTGAACCGCTTGCAAAAATAAATGCGGTAAGTCAAAGCGATTTGGATGCGGCACGTGCAGCGTATGATGCTGCAAAAGCAATGGTTCGCGCAGCTCAAGCTAATTTGCGAGCTTCCAAAATAAGATTAAGTTACACAAAAGTTCGCGCCCCGATTACCGGATTAATCGGTAAAACTCGTGCCAAAGTTGGCGATTTTGTCGGACAATCCCCCAATCCGGTTATTCTTAATGTAATCTCAAAAATTGATACGGTTTTGGTTGATTTCTATTTGGCGGAAAATGAATATTTAAGAATTTTTAGAGAGAATTCAAAAAAGAAAAAAGAAGAAACCGATAAGGCTAAAAATAATATTGAATTAATTCTTTCCGACGGAACGGTTTTCCCTTACAAAGGCTCTGTTAAATTTGTAGATAGAGGAATTGACATTTCAACCGGTGCAATTTTAGTGCAAACCCAATTTCCAAATCCAACGAAAATTTTGCGTCCTGGACTTTTTGCAAAAGTAAAAGTCCTTTTGGATGTAGTGAAAAACGGCATTGCAATTCCACAGCGTTGTGTATCCGAGCTTCAAGGGGAATTTAGCGTTATGGTTGTAAACGATTCGAATAAGGTTGAACAGCGTAAAGTAACATTGGGCGATAAAATCAGCTCGTTTTGGCTTGTTAAGGAAGGCTTAAAACCGGATGAAAAAATTGTTTACGAAGGTTTACAAAAAGTCCATAACGGAATGGAAGTAACACCGAACATAGTTGAAGTAAAGCCGGTAGCGGAAAATACTAAAGAAACGAAAAATAATTTATAAGAGATAATATGGGAAGTTTTTTTGTTAGGCGTCCGATTGTCGCAATGGTAATTGCGATAATCATTGTCATTTTGGGATTAGTTTCACTATTGGGATTGCCAATTGAACAATATCCCAACATTACACCTCCAATGGTTGCTGTTCGTGCTTCATATACCGGAGCAAGTGCGGTTAACGTGGAACAATCTGTAGCGGCACCTTTGGAACAGGAAATCAACGGTGTGGAAAATATGATTTATATGAAATCCACAAATGCAAGTGACGGTTCGATGGCAATTGAGGTATCTTTTGATATTGGAACCGACCCGGATATGAACACCGTTTTTACTCAAAATAGAGTTTCGGCTGCAACTGCAAAACTTCCGGAAGAAGTAAAAAGACTTGGAGTTAGCACTAAAAAATCACTACCGAATATTTTAATGTTAATATCTCTTTTCTCGGAAGATAATCGATACGATCATAAATTTTTGGCTAATTACGCCTTAATAAATATTAAAGATGTTCTCGGAAGAATTAAAGGCATTGGACGCGTTAGCGTGCTGGGAGCAACCGATTATGCAATGCGTATTTGGGTCAAGCCCGATAAACTCGCTCAACTTAACATCACCATTCCGGAAATAATCAAAGCAATAAAATCTCAAAATGTTATTGTACCGGGCGGTAAATTCGGTGAAGAACCTGCACCTCCTGGTACGGAGTTTACTTACACAGTCCGAATGCCGGACAGATTAAAAACCGAAAAAGAATTTGGCGAAATTGTTGTTCGTTCCAATCC
>CAYZGB010000123.1:0-6747 GCA_964477915.1 uncultured Melioribacter sp.
TTCATCGAGTTCGGTTGGTTCTTCCTCTGTTTTTGCGGAAAGTTCTTCTTCCAGGTTATCTTCCAAGTCGGCTGGTACTTCTTCTTGACTTTCCTCGGTTAAATCTTTTTCAATTGCAAGCGAATAAATATCGAAATCGTTCAGTACTTCGAATTCATTTACTTTTGCCGCAACTTTATTTTCTATTTTGGAAAGTTTTTCCAATTGTTCTTTATCGGAAAAATTAACAGCTGACGAATCAAGGCTTGGAGAAAATAAATCCTCATCCAAATCAAAATTTTCTTTTTCTTTTTTGGGGATTTCTATTTTCTCAAAAAGTTTTTCGGGGTTTTCTTCAAGAACATCAACAAATCTTAATTCATCTTCGGAATGTTTTTGAAAAAAGCCAACGCCTTCTACCGAAAGAGTTTCGCCGACTTTTAATTTTTTGGCGGTTTCTTCAATAAAAATATTAAAAGAAAGTTCCGCTACGTCTTGTTCAACGCCAAGAGCCTCGGACAAACGATTGATTAATTTTTCGTTTTTCATTCCAATTTTTCCTTATTTCAAAAAATATTCCGCTCCCAAAAGCAAATCGAAAGGAACGGATTTATAACCGGGTAAAAAGTAATTATTTTTATTTAGAATATTATTAACATCAAGTGTAAGATTAAAATTACTTAAAATATTATATTTTACCGAAGTCCACAAATTCCACCCGGGCTCAATTCTTCTGCTATTACGAATATCGGCATAATAGTGCGAAAAATAATCGGTGCCAAAAGCCAACGAAAATTTTTGCAAATAATTAAAATTGTAAGCGGCTTTAATTTTAATTCCGGGTGAATAGGGAGCAACATTTCCGTTTGTTAAACGAACGTCCGAAAAAACTGACTTCAAACTAAAGTAACCGAATTTGGAATAAAGAAAATCAGCATTAAAATTAATCGATGCGGTTCTAACTTCATCTAATGTTTTTACATCGAAAACTCCACGATTGTTAATATCGTCGAAATAAATAAATCCATCGATTGCTCCGTAACGTGCAGAAAGCGATGCGGAAAAGTAATTGTAATAATTAAATATTGCGGTAAATTTTATTTTATCAATCTCGCGAGTGAAAGCATTTTTGAATGTTCTTGAATTGTAATACGGATTAAATTTCATCATGTTAAAATGTGTGTAAAAATTTGTTTTGGCATTAACCGATGCTTTAAGAATAAAGTATTTACTTACATTGTACGAAATTCCCAAAACCGGATAAAAGAAATTTTCACTTCCGGCAAATGCCAAAACACCACCGAAATCAATGTGAAAATTATCCGACATTTTTACGCGAGCTTTAATTATTCCGCTATAATAATTGGTTTGCTTTTGCTCTCTTGATTTTGAAGTTTGTGAAATCATCGAAAATTTGCCAAGTACTTTAAATGGAGAAAAATTGTATTCCGCAGATATTGCACCGTTTAGATTCTGCTCGATAAAATTTTCTTTTAACGATTTTGCGTATTCGCCACCAACCAGAACCGTAAATTTGTATTTATTTGGCGAAAATCTACTAAATACAAACTCTCCATTTCCCAAAAGAGCTTTTCTTTTTAAAGCGGGTGTAGCCGAAACCCAGAAATTTCTATCGTAATAATCAGCAGCACCGTTTAATCCGAAAATATTAAATGCTTTATTTTTACCGGTTTTGTTAAAGTAATATTCCAAATCGAATTTGCCACCGCCTTTGTAAACTGCGGAATAAGGCTCGTAGTTTGCAACACGTTTTGCATTGCCGGAAATTGTTAACAGTAAATTATCGTTCGAATATTTTGCAAAAAGTTCACCGGCGGGCAAAGTATTTATTCCACCGGCTGCTTTAATTCTTCCAGAATAAGAAATGCCGCGTACGAATGGAACTGCCACGGTTGTATCAGGCGAGCCGCTTACTTTTACGTCAAAATCTTCCGGCGAAAATTTATGCTTAAAATATTCATCGCCGAGCGGTTTAATAAATCCCGCGGAAGATTTTTTAATTTTCGGTAACGAAACTTTCTGAACGCCTTCAATTACGAACTCGGGCAAATCCACGCCTTGTGCAAAAAGATTTGCGAACGTAATTAAAACAGATAATATTAAAGTGTAAAACTTTTTCATCTTATTTTCCGCAATTTTTGCTTTGCTTCAAAACCGAATTTATCATATCTATGTTTTCTGTAAATATCGCGGTAAAGTTTTTTTGCTTTCGAATAATTTTTCAATTTTGCGTAACAATCGGCAATTCGCAATTCCGCTTTGGTTTTCCATTCAACATATTGCGAAAATATATTTACCACTCTCGAATATGCCGCAATTGCATCGGAATATTTTTTTTGTTCGAATAAAGTTTCGCCCGCAAAATATTGCGCTTGTGCACCGATGTCATCTTTGCGATCCTTCCCGATTTCGGAAAAGACTTTTTCGGCAAGTTCGTAATTTCCGCGGGCAAGTTCCAAAGTGGCAAGTTCCAATTGTCCTTTTGTTGCAAAAATTGATTGCGGATAATCGGTCGTAAGTTTATTAAATGTTTCGTAAACCTTTTTTATTTCGCCGAGTTGGATTAAATCCAACCCTTTGCGATAAAGTATTTCCGCTTTTTTATCAGTAGGTTCGGTGCTTGAATAGACTTTATCGTACGCCTTAATTGCTTTTTCGTACTCGCGATTTTTTTCGTAAACTTTCCCGAGTTCAAGAACAGAAGAAATTGCCGCTGCGGAATTCGGATATTCGTTAATTACATATTCAAAATAATATTGTGCTTGCTCGGTGCGTTTTAAATTCATTGCGGATTTCCCAATCCAGTAGTAGGCATCCGGCACTTGTAAACTTGAAGGAAACGTTGCGATAAATTCTTTGTAAGCAAGAATTGCTTTATCGAATTTTCCGGCGTTGTAATAAATTTCGCCTTTTTTAATTAATATTTTTTCGCCGAATTTCGAGTAAGGATTTCTAATAAGATATTCATCAATAATGCGAGCCGCTTTATCGGGATTACCTACGGCAATGTAAGAATATTGAATTCCGTTAATTGCATCGAGTGCGTATTTTGTTTTGGGATAATTATCGAGCAAGCGTTTGTAGTAGAAAACCGCGTTTGTGTAATCGCCGGTGTTGTAATAAGCATCTCCAAGCGATGAATAAACAACCGGACGCAAGTCGGTTTTAGGATATTTTTTCAAGAGCGATTTGTAAATTTGAATTGCCTTGGAATAATTACCGGATTTAAAATTAATCCAGCCTGTTAAATAATAGGCGTCGTCAGCGTATTTTGATTTTGGGAATTTGTTAATCAATTGCTTGAGAATAAAAATTGCATCTGAATTTTTTTTAAGGTTTACAAGTGTTTTCCCGTACTGGTAATATGCGAAAGCACTTATTTTATTGGGGTATCCTAAATAGAGATATTCGTAAATCTCCAAAGCCTTAGCAAAATTTTTTGTTCCGTAGTAACTATCCGCCCAACGTTGTTTTGCTTCGATTAAAAATTTTGAGTCGGGATATTTTCTTGTAAATTCACCAAAGAAATATGCCGCATCGGCATAATTTTTAAGATTAAAATAACAATACGCTTTCCCGAAAAGTGCCAATTCGGAAAACTTCGAATCATTTTCGCCAATTAATTTGTAATGCTCCAATGCCGAATAATAATCGCCAAGATTAAAATGCGATTCGGCTAAAAAGTAATTTACTTTGTTTCTCTCAAAATTTTTATCGAGTAAGAAAAGTTCGGTAAGAATTTTACGAGAAGTTGAAAAATTACCCAAATAAAAATTTGCAACGCCAATACCAAGTTTTGCACCTTTAATTACCTTAGGCTCGGAAGCTTTTTGAGATAATGCCTCGTTGAACATTTCGAGTGCTTTTTCGTTTTTGCCTTGCTCTAAATAAATTTCGCCCAATAAAACAAGTGCTTTGCCGAGTGCTTTTCCTTTAACTTTATTTAATGCACGGACAAGAAATTTTTCAGCTTCCGCAATATTTCCTTCGTCGTAGATTAACAATCCCAAATTAAAATTTGCCAATCCGTAAAGTTCGGAACCGGGGTAAAGTTTCATAAATCGATTGTAAATTAATTTTGCAATCTCATTTTCGCCAGCGTATCGTTTAGATTCTCCCGCCCAGTAAAGAGATTCTTCTGCAATTCTTCCGGTTGCAAATTTCGAAAGAAAATTAAAAATTCTGTAAGCCTCGTCGTACATTCCGCTTTGGAAATTAATCCACGCTTGATTAAAACGGATTTCGTTTGTTTGTTCTTCGTCGGGAAATGTTTTTAGTAAATCTTCGTAAATCTTAAGTGCCTTATCGTATTCTTTCATACGGAAGTACGAATTGGCAATATAATACTGGGCTTCGAGTTGCCTTTGTTGATTTAACTTCTTTATTTTCGGATCGGTTAGCTCAAGGATTGCATTATCGTATTCTTCCGCGTAATAGTATGCCTCGCCGATTTTCAATTGCGAAAAAGGTGCAAGACTTGACGATGAATGATAAGAAAGAAGTTCGTCGTAATAAGCAATTGCATCGTCGTAATCTTTATTTTCGAAATACAAATTAGCCAATGAATAAATCGACTCGACGTAATATTTATTTGTGAAACTCATCGAAATTGCATCGCTGTAATATTCAACGGCTTGGTCGAAAAGTCCTAATTTTGTTGCACTTTCGCCCGCCCAAAAGAGTGCCGAGCCGTAAAGCCGGTGGTAAGGATAATTATCAATTAATTGCTTAAAATCGTTGAGTGCTTCTTTGTAATATTTTCGCTCGTAATAAAATTTCCCTAAATCGAAAAGTGCAAACGGTACAAGTGACGAGCCTTTGTATTCATCAATTAGTTTTTCGAAATAATAAACCGCCTCGCTGAAATTATTCATTTCGACAAAACTTTTTGCCTTGTAATAATTGATTTCGGCTTTAACTTCGTCGGAATTTTTTTCTTGTTCGAGTTGGGCTAGTAACTCAATTGTTTCAGCGTAATGTTTTCCCGCATATTTTTCAAGGGCTTGCTCCCATAAGGAAATTTTCCTTTGAGCAAACGTTGTAACGGAAATTAGCAATATTAAGATGTAAAGTTTTTTCATAAATTAATTTCAAACAGTAAAAAAGAATAATAAAATTACGGAAAACATAATTGCCAAAAAGTTCACAGAGTCGTTATCTAAAAATTTAATACCAATATGAAATTTTGTAGGTTTTCCGCAGTGGTAATTAAGCTCGGTTTCTTTTCCGCAAACTTGGCAAATGTTTTTTCGTTGTAATGTTGCACCAATTAAACTATCAATAAACATTCCGAGAAATCCGAAAAGAACGATTAAAACGGAATTAACGAGTAAATTCGAATTAATCCAATAAATTCCCGATAATAAAATTAACACTGCACCGAGAAATCCTCCAAATGTTCCGAATAAACTTATTCCGCCAGAAGTTCCTTGTGGAATTTCATTTAATGTTACAATAGAAATTGTTTTTTGTTTTTTCATACTTCCAAATTCAGTTGCCCAAGTATCGGCTGTGGCAGTTGCAAGTGCGGTTAAATAAAGTATGTAGAAAATTTCGTTTTTGTCTATCAAATAAATTAACAATAAAACAAGCGGAATTCCGCCGTTTGCAAAAACTTGGAAAGCATCTCTTCGGCTTCCTTTTTCAAAAATTACTCCGCTCGATTTCGTCATTTTTGAAAGAATGCTCGAAAGGAAAAAGAATGCAACCAATGGAATTGCCCATTTAAGTCCGCCAAATCCGAAAATTAACAATCCTACAACAGATGCCGCAACAATTCCATCTTTTGTTAAAAATTTTGCGTAAGCGGAAATAGTAACAACAGCAAGAACCAAAACGGACGAAATTAATAGTTGTGTTGCCGAAAAAGTATCGTGATTAGTATTAAAAATTATAAACAACATTATTGAAGCTAAAAGAGGAACAAATAAATTATCAAATCCGAAATAACATAAAGCTTCAATTAGTGTTAAAACAGTTGCGAAAAAGAAAGCGAAAATAAAAATATCAGGATATGAATAAATATTTGTAAATTTATCGGAACCGGGCAACATTAAAGTTGCCCAATAAAAAATCGCTAATGTTGTTAGCCAAAATGCAAACGACCCGGAAAACGACTTTTTTGCTTTTCCCAATGAATACGGCTTGACAGTAAAAAACTCTCCCATAATTGAAGCAATACCATCGGAAAAAGCCATTACAAGCAAAGAAAACATTGCTATTTCACGGTATTTATCAAATGCAAATAATAAAATCAAATAAGTTATAGGGACAAAAAAAACACCAAGATTTTTTTTGTTTGGATCTTTTTCTTCAAAAACTTCTTTTTTTACAAGGAAGTAATTTCCGCCTAAAATTAAAAACCCAAGAACATATAAATAAATGGAATTGTTTACAAGCAAGTAACTGGAAGCGGCAATCATAATTGCCGTTACGTGTAAAAATTTTCGCGGAACCGAAATGGGTAAGAATGTTAAAATTTTCTTCAACCCCCACGAAATGAGAATTAAAAAGTTAATAATTACGAGTAAAATCAGTACTGTTAGTAAGTCATTATTCATTAGTTTATTCTAAAATTTAAATATTTACAAATTTAACTAAATGAGTTTATTTTTCTGTAAAATTTCACAGGCAAAAAGTGTTTTGTTTATGTCAAAATCATTTTTAATCCATAAACTAAAAACCATTTTACCGGAATAAAGAAAACGTTAGTCCCATTAACTTTTCTTGTTCCAAAATAATCTTTGT
>CAYZGB010000124.1:0-6672 GCA_964477915.1 uncultured Melioribacter sp.
TTTTAATTCTTTAAAAAATTTTTTACGGAGGAAATTTTGAACGAAGTTCGTGTAAGATTTGCACCAAGTCCGACCGGGTATTTGCACGTCGGTGGATTGCGGACTGCTCTATACAATTATCTTTTTGCACGGAAAAACAACGGGAAATTCGTTTTAAGAATAGAAGACACCGATAGAAATCGCTACGTAGAAGGTGCTACGGAAAATTTAATCGAAACGTTGAAATGGGCTGGATTGGATTACGACGAAGGTCCCGGTAAAGATGGTGATTACGGTCCTTACGTACAAT
Organism: uncultured Melioribacter sp.; assembly: GCA_964477915.1. GTDB lineage: Bacteria > Bacteroidota > Ignavibacteria > Ignavibacteriales > Melioribacteraceae > WGAL01. Next base: position 290 of record CAYZGB010000124.1, read on the forward strand.
CGCAAAGGCTTGAAATATATCGCAAGTATGCGGAAAAATTAATCGACGAAGGGAAAGCGTACAGATGTTTTTGTACGCCGGAACGCTTGCAAAAATTACGGGAAGAACAACAACGGATGAAACTTCCCCAAGTAAAATACGATAAACATTGTTTGCATCTTTCGAAAGAAGAGATTGAGCAAAATCTTGCAGAAGGGAAATCTTACGTAATAAGAATGAATGTTGAACCCGGCGAAAAAGTTGTGTTTGACGATATTGTTCGCGGACGTGTTGAGTTCGATAGAGAAACAATCGACGACCAAATTTTAATTAAAAGTGACGGCTATCCGACTTATCACCTTGCAAATGTTGTTGATGATCATTTAATGGAAATTACACACGTAATTCGTGGTGAAGAATGGCTTTCTTCTACGCCAAAGCACGTTTTGCTTTACGAATTTCTAGGTTGGGAACTTCCGCAGTTCGCTCATTTGCCTTTGCTACTTAACCCTGATAGAAGCAAATTAAGTAAAAGACAAGGCGATGTTGCGGTTGAAGATTACCGAGCAAAAGGATATTTGAAAGAATCACTGATTAACTTTGTTGCATTGCTGGGATGGAGCACATCGGATAATCGCGAAATTTTTACGCTTGAAGAATTGATTAAAGAATTTTCTCTTGATCGCGTTCATAAATCCGGTGCAATATTTAACATCGAAAAATTAAATTGGCTTAATGCCGAACATCTAAGGCAAAAACCGGACGAAGAACTTTTGGCAATGTTGAAAGAAGAATTGAAAAAATCGAAATATGCGGATTTGATTCTTTCCGACGAATATCTTGTAAACATAATAAATGCAATGCGTGAGCGTGTTTCGTTTGTTCGCGAGTTTATCGAGAATTGTCCTTATTTTTACGAACGTCCCGAAACTTATGACGAAAAAGTAGTTAAAAAACGCTGGAAAGATGATTCGGAAGAATTGCTTAATATTTTTGTCGAGAAAATTTCCGCACTCGAAAATCCTTCAAAAGAAGATTACGAACAGGTTCTTGCATCGATTGCAGAAGAAAGAGAAATCGGCAAAGGCAGAATAATTCATCCGTTGCGTCTTGCCGTTTCCGGTGTTGGAATTGGTCCCGGCGTTTTCGATTTGGTTTACATTCTCGGGAAAGACGAAGTAATCGAAAGAATTAAAATTGCGATTCCGAAAATCAAAGAAATTTATGAAAAATTAAAGCAAGAAAAGGCAAATTAAAATGGAAGAAAAGAAGAAACAATCGAATTTTATTAAGGAAATAATTGACGAACATCTTAAAACAGGTAGATTTAATTACGTTCACACGCGTTTTCCGCCCGAGCCGAACGGATATTTGCACATCGGACACGCGAAATCGATTGTGTTGAATTTCGGAATAGCCGAAGAATACGGGGGGAAATGCAATTTGCGTTTCGATGATACTAATCCTACAAAGGAAGACGAAGAATACGTAAACGCAATAATGGAAGATATTCGCTGGCTCGGTTACGATTGGGAAGACCGTTTGTTTTTTGCATCGGATTATTTTGATAAACTTTATGAATACGCAGTTGAACTGATTAAAAAAGGGAAGGCTTACGTTGATTCTTCCACAATGGAAGAAATTAAAGAAATGCGCGGCACGCCAACGCGTCCGGGTATTGAAAGTCCGTATCGAAATCGCTCTGTTGAGGAAAATCTCGATTTGTTCGAGCGAATGAAAAACGGCGAGTTTGCTGATGGCGAACACGTGCTTCGTGCGAAAATCGATATGAGTTCGCCGAATATGAATTTACGCGATCCGATAATGTATCGAATTCGCCACGCAACTCATCACCGCACGGGAGATAAATGGTGCATTTATCCGATGTACGATTGGGCACACGGGCAGTCAGATTCCATTGAAGGCATTACGCATTCGATTTGTACGCTCGAGTTCGAAAATCACCGCCCGCTTTACGATTGGTTCTTGGATGAGCTCGGAATCCACCATCCGCAACAAATTGAATTTGCACGTTTGAATTTAACTTACACCGTAATGAGCAAACGTAAACTTCTGAAATTAGTCGAAAGTAAAATTGTCGATGGTTGGGACGATCCGCGAATGCCAACTCTTTCCGGCTTGCGTCGTCGCGGTTACACCCCGGCAGCAATTCGCAATTTTATTGAGATGACCGGTGCTGCAAAGCGTGATTCAATCGTAGATGTTTCCCTTTTGGAATACAGCATTCGCGATGATTTGAATAAACGGGCGCAACGCGTAATGGGTGTTCTTAATCCGCTCAAAATCGTAATTACGAATTTCCCCGAAGATAAAACCGAAATGATGACAGCGGTAAATAATCCCGAAGACGAAACAATGGGAACACGCGAAGTTCCTTTTACTCGCGAACTTTGGATCGAACGCGACGATTTTCAGGAAGTGCCGCACAAAAAATTTCATCGACTTGCACCTGGGCGTGAAGTTCGTTTGCGTTACGCATACATAATCAAGTGTGAAGAAGTAATAAAAGACGAAAACGGCGAAATTATTGAACTTCGCTGTACTTACGATCCTGATACGAAAAGCGGATCCGGCAAAAGCAACAAAAAGGTAAAAGGAACAATTCACTGGGTTTCTATTCCGCACGCGATTAATGCGGAAGTCCGTTTGTACGATAGATTGTTCAACGTGGAAAATCCCGAAGCGGATAAAGAAAAAGATTTTACGGAATTTCTAAATCCCGATTCGCTTCAAATAATAGAGAACGCAAAGCTTGAACCTTTCCTAAATAATGCCAAGCCCGGCGAAAGATTTCAATTCGAGCGGAAAGGTTATTTCTGCGTTGATACGAAATATACAACTGAAGAAAAACTTGTTTTTAACAGAACGGTAACCTTACGCGATACTTGGGCAAAAATTGCTAAGAAGAAAGGTTAGTGTTTTTTGCTACTGGAACAAAAACGCTTTTAATTTGTTCGCAAAAGAAAAATTAAAAGCATAAGAGGAGAAAAATGGTAAAACTTGAAATTAGAAACATTAAAGAGATTGAAGAACAATTTCGCGAAGAAGTTGAACAAAAGTGTAATGAGAAAAGCGAATTTTTTAAGGAGCTTTTCAAAAAGTACGATAAGGATTTGTTGATTGAGGTAATATTCGATCATTCTTCGGCAAAGCTTTACAAGGTTGAAATTACGATTAACCTAAAAAGCAAAAGAGTTACAATTTACGAAGAGAATAAAGATCCGCTCGCGCTTGTAACAAAAGCCTTCAACGAATTTAAGAAAGCGGTTAAAAAACAATACGAACTCGAACGAAAGGACTACGAGTATAAAAGGAAAAGATAATTATTAACGGCGTGCGAACGCCGTTTTTTATTTTTTAACTTTACGTTTTTTTTTAATTTATTGAAAAAATTGAGGACAAGATGAACCGGCAAATAAGCAAATCCGAAAACATTCAAAATAAAATTTTCACAATTTGTTGAAGGCAAGTAATGATTGCCAAGATTTAGCTGATTTGTTAGGTGAAGAAACAAGAGTGCTAAATCAAGCGGTCAAAAGAAATCTCAAACGTTTTCCATAGGATTTTATGTTGGGATTAACTAAGGATTGAAAATTGGAAATCACAAATTGTGATAACCAATAAAGAAAAAATGGGATTAAGAAGAAGACCTTTCGCATTTACGGAACACGGAGTTTCAATGCTTGCCGGAGTATTAAATAGTGAAACTTAAACAATAAGTTTGCTGATGAAGAAAGTGGATTGAGATAAACGATTTTTATAAGCACGTTAAAATTTAAAATCGATTTGATAAAAAACAAATAAATATTTACTTTGAATTTTAACTATGTACATTTTGATTTTTCCTAAAAATTGTAACTTGAATTTAGTTTAATTGGTAGGTAATAAATGAAGCATAAAATATTAATATTAATGTTTGCTTTTGTCTCGGTGATTTTAGCTCAAAGTACTAATTCGCTTTTTTATGATGCCGATAAATTAATTGATGAATTGAGAAAGTTAAAAGCCGAAACGTATTCTCCTGAAAATTTCAACAAAGGATTAGCTCTTTACTCAAAAGCAAAAAAAATGTTAAAAGAAGGAAAAAGCAATGAGGATATTTTCCCGGTTATTCAGGATGCCGAAAGTTATTTTTACAAAGCAAAAGAACGTGCAAAAATAAACTCGGATTTATTTTTTTATGTTTCGAATTTGAAAAGTAGTTCAGAAAAAGTATGTAAAAATTCGAAATCGGCAAAACCTTTTATTAATGCAGGAAATAACGCCTTTGAAGAAGGAATTTCTATTTCCGAAAAAGGTGGAAATATTAAAGAAATAAAAGAGAAAATTTCAGAAGCGATAAGTAATTTTAGTGCTGCAAAAATTATTGCGAAAAAAGAAAACGTATTTTCTCCTGTTGTTAAATTAAGAACTGAAGCAAAAAATTTAAATGCACAGTTATTTTCACCTAATAATTTTAGTAAAGCGGAAAAGTATTTTAACAATGCACTTGATTTTGCGTTGAAATCTAATGGTGAAGACTTCATTAAAAGCATACTTTCAGCAGAAAAATTTTACAAAAAGGCAGTTAAAAATTCACTTGGTTTTTCATCGGTTAATAGCGATTTAACTACCGCTATGCAATATGCAGAAAAATCGCAAGCAAAAATTTACGCACCCAAAATCTTTTCCCAAGCGGTTGATGCAACGAAAACCGCTGCCTCTGAATTTGAAAAAGGAGATAAATCGGCTGCTGAAAATTCATCTTTTATTGCTACAAAACTTTTTTGGGATGCCGAGAAAAAAGCTATTTATTACAAATATATAGGTAAACCCAAAGCCGAACTTGATTCCTTAAGGCAAACTGGTAACCTAAATGGTGTTAAAATTCCTTTGCGTAAAGCTGAGCTTTATTTAATGAAAGCAGAATCACTTTTCGAGCAAAATCGTTATAACAAGAACATTGAAACTTTATCTCAAAAGTCCAAGAAAATTATTAAACGTTTGAAAGATATTTCCGATCTATATTCCACACGTACCACGGAGTTTATTGATAGCTTAATTATTAATGAAATTTATCCTTTTGAGGGTAAAGACGTAGAAGAACCAGTTGCTTATAACGATGAAAATTTATCGAATAAATTTTCTGGAAGTGATCAAGATAAAAAAGACAGCAATATTGTTAACACCGATAAAGAAAAGAAGCCGGAAAAAGTTGAGACAGAAACACAGCCAGAGATTGAAAAATCTAATAATGTAACGAAAAGAGAAATAACGAGCCCTGTTGAAATTACTGCAAATTATTTTAGTCGTGTTTACAATAAAAAAGATGCTGAAATTGTTGAAAAAGGAAAATCCCACTTGCGAATAAGGTTATTAGGCTTAAAATTAAAACCATATCAGAAAAAACTAACCGCCTCTCAAAAAAATTATTTAATGAAACTTTATAATGTAATTTCCCACACAAAGAAAGTCCGAAAAGTTATCGTTGAGGTTTATTCCGATTCAAAAGGTGGAAATGCTCTTAATAAAAAATTATCGAAAATTAGGGCTAATGTAGTTAAAAACACTTTAATTAAATACGGGTTGAATAAGCGAATTGTTCTTGCAAAAGGAATTGGAAATAAAAATCCGATTGCCTCGAATGCTACTTTGGAAGGACGAAACAAAAATAGAAGAATAGAAGTGATTTTGCTATTTTAATCAATTCTAATTTCATTTTAGATTTTATCAACTGCTACTAATTGTTTATCATCAAATTCTTTAAGAAAAACAATCTTCCAAGGACGATAACGTGCGGTAAAACCTTTGCCGAGTATATTGTGAAATTCCAATCTTCGTTTGGGATTATTTGAAATACCGGTGTAATATTTGTCAGCTTTTTGTGATTTGAGTATGTAAAGAAAATATTTCATTTGCCCTCCGTTTATGAAAAAAGCCCTGTAACATTACAGGGCTTTGCTCCGCTTTATTGGCTCCGCGTGTATCCCGACGCCGTCGGGAGAACCTACAACCCTTCGGTTTTTATTTTCAAATCTCAATTTCCCCGTTTATAATTTTGATTATCATTTTCTTACTTTTCCAACTTTTGATTTTCTTTTCAGCTGCTAATGCAGATTTTTTATTAGCAAATTCTTTAAGAAAAACAATTTCCCAAGGGCGATAACGTGCGGTAAAACCTTTGCCGAGTGAATTATGAAATTCCAATCTTCGTTTGGGATTATTTGAAATACCGGTGTAATATTTGTCAGCTTTTTGTGATTTGAGTATGTAAAGAAAATATTTCATTTGCCCTCCGTTTACGAAAAAAGCCCTGTAACATTACAGGGCTTTGCTCCGCGTGTAGGATTCGAACCTACAACCCTTCGGTTAACAGCCGAATGCTCTACCATTGAGCTAACGCG
>CAYZGB010000125.1:0-6568 GCA_964477915.1 uncultured Melioribacter sp.
CTCCTCATCCGACTGCGTCGGATTCGTTCGAAATGACAATTTATTTTTATCGTTTAAAAATGCGTTCCCACTGGAATTTACCATTTCAATTTCGAAACGGAGTTTCTATTGTTATTTCCGTCCGAAATTCAATTTCGGACGGAGAATGAAAAGAAACATTGTCATTTCGAGCGAACGCAGAGAGCGAAGCAATCTGCGGTAATTTCAGCGTTTGTTTAAAATCACTGAACGCTGATGTTTCTGTTCACTGCTCACTCTTCACAGCTCACACAAAAATCTCCGTTCGCTCATATTTTTTTCTTCAAATTAAAACTTTTTTCCGGTTCGGACGTCTATTGTATTGCAAATAAGAAATTTTTACCGGAGAAATAAATGAAAAAAACGGCATTCCTAATTTTTGTGATTACGATTTATTCGGCATCACTATCCTTTGCTCAAAGCGATTCATTAACATTAACGCTCGATAAAGCAATTAAAATAGCATTGAGCAGAAACACCAATCTTATTAAAAACAAAAACAACTTATTAATGAAGAAAGCTTCCGTTAAAAGTGCTTACGGCGAATTTCTTCCGAATATGAATTTTTCAGCTTCGTGGCGTTGGAATAAAATAAAAGATAACGGCGGAGAACAGCTAGATTATTTGGGCAATGTAATTACTACGCCACCGAGCGAAGAAGATTCGCGTAATTACAGTTTGGGAATTAACGGAAGTTGGACTTTATTTGACGGGCTTTCGAATTTTTCAAATCTTAAAAAATCAAAAAAAGAATTGAAGGCAGCAGAATTGGAACTCGAAAAATTAAAGCAGGATATTGTTCTTCAGACGGAAATGCTTTTTATCGATGTAATTAAAAACGAATATCTTTTGAATGTTCGTAAAGAAAATGTTAAGTATAATCAAAAATTCCTTGAAACAATTGAAGAAAAACACAAACTCGGTAGCGTGCCGGTTGCAGATTTGTATAGCCAGCAAGTCCAATTGGGAAATGCCGAACTTGCTTTAATACAAGCGCAAAACAATTACGATAACGCAAAACTTAAACTTCTCGATTACCTTGCTCTCGATGTAAATAAAAATTACAAATTCGAAAGCGGACTTAACGGGAAAGAGATTTCGACTAATATCGATAGTATTATGCAACCGATTGACGAACTTGTAAACTACGCTTTGCAATCACGCCCCGATTTCAAGAGTAAGAAGTTGGCAGTAGAAATTGCACAAGAAAACCTTACAATGGCAAAGAGCGGTTATTTCCCGCGTTTAACCGGTTCTTACGGACTTGGGACATCAGCTGCCGGAGTAAATAAATTGTTTAATCGTAAAACTTTCAACGCCGGATTAAATTTAAGTTTCCCGATTTTCTCAAACTTCCGAACTTCGGAACAAGTGCAATACGCAAAGGTCGGAGAATTAAACGCAAAAGAAGATTTAACTGCGTACGAGCGCAAAATAAAAGTGGAAATCAGACAAGCATACGATAAACTTCTTGCGGCGAAAAAAGGCGTTGAAGTAAGTCGTAAAACGGTTCTTGCCGCAAAGGAAACCCGCACAACCGTTAAACAAAAATACGATATGGGCTCGGCAACAATTGTTGAAGTTTTGAAAGCGGACAAAGATTACCAAGACGCTTTAAGTAACCAGATAGAAGCAATAAATGTATTCCTCGTTCAAAAACAAAGTTTGCTCAATGCAATAGGAAAATTAGATTACCGAAAATACGAGGTAAGTTCCAAATAAATTTTGAAACGTAAGTTAAGGAGAAAAGAATGAAACCCGCAAAAAACAATAAGAAGAAAAAAATAATTTTCTTTTCGATTCTCGGAGTATTGATTTTATTGGCTGTGATTGTTGTTGCAACAAAAAGCGGTGGCGAAAAAATTCTAAAAGTTAAAGTGGATAAAGTTGAACGCCGAACAATTACGCAAGTTGTAACCGCAACCGGTTCGATAAATCCGATAAATAAGGTTGTAATTACACCCGAAGTTACGGGCGAGATTGTTGAACTGCCTGTAAAAGAAGGTGATAACGTAAAGAAAGGCGATTTGTTAATTAGAATTAAACCCGATATTTACATTGCTCAACGCAACCGAGCAAAGGCAAGCTTGGAAGCTGCAAAAGCAAACCTTTCGATTAGCAAGGCAACTTTAGACCAGGTAAAATCGGAATACGAAAGAGTAAAAAAATTATTCGAAAAAAATCTTGCAAGCCAGCAAGAACTTGAAACCGCTCGTGCAAATTACCTTGCAAAAGAAGGGCAATATAAAGCACAAAAGGCTGCGGTAAAACAAGCCGAAGAATCGTTGAGGGAAAAAGAAGAAGATTTGGCGAAAACGGCAATTTATTCGCCGCTTACCGGAACGGTTAGTAAACTTAACGTTGAACTTGGCGAACGTGTTTTGGGAAGCGGATTTAGTCAAGGGACAAATCTTATGACTGTTTCAAATCTTAAAGATATGGAAGCATTGGTGGAAGTTGACGAAAACGACGTAGTGCTTGTTTCGGTTGGAGATACCGCAAAAATAAATATTGATGCTTTTGGCGACGAAGAATTTAAGGGCGTTGTTTATCAAATAGGCAACAGTGCAAAACAAACCGGTTTGGGAACGCAAGACCAAGTTGTGAATTTCGAAATCAAAATAAAATTGCTTGGGAAAAACGAAAAGATAAAACCCGGAATGTCCTGCGATGCCGATATTCGCACCGATACACACGAAAATGTTTTGTCTATTCCAATCCAAGCATTAACTGCTCGAATTCCGAAAGCAAAAGGTGAGAAAAAAGGAAAGCATTGGAATGAAAGAAAATCGGGCAAAGACAACAAGGAAGAGATGAAAAAGAAACCGGAAGAGGTTGTGTTCCTTTACGATAACGGCAAAGCAAAAATGGTTAAAGTTAAAACCGGAATTAGCGACGATGATTACATAGAAGTTACCGAAGGCTTGAAAGAAGGCGATACGGTAATTAGCGGACCTTACCGTGTTGTTTCCCGTGAGTTGGAAGACGGAACGAAAGTTAAAATCGAAAAAGAGAAAAAACATTCGAAAAAAAATAACGACGAATAAACAAGATGAATAACATTATAAAATTAGAAGAAATTTACAAAATCTACGAAGTCGGAATTGAAAAGGTTTATGCACTTCGGAATGTTTCTCTCGAAATTGATAGAAACGAGTATGTTTCTATTATGGGACCTTCCGGTTCCGGCAAATCGACGTTGATGAATATTCTCGGTTGCCTCGATACGCCTACGAAAGGAACTTACCTATTTGAAGGCGAAAAAGTAAGCGAGATGAACGATAATCAACTTGCGGAAATAAGAAACCGGAAAATCGGATTTGTTTTTCAGACGTTTAATTTGTTGCCTCGTTCAACCGCTTTGCACAACGTTGAATTGCCTTTGATTTATGCCGGTGTTCCTCGTGCGGAAAGACTTGAACGAGCTTTCGAAGCATTGAAAAATGTTGGACTTGAAGATAGAGTGGAACACAAACCTAATGAACTTTCCGGCGGACAGCGTCAGCGTGTGGCAATTGCACGTGCTTTGGTTACAAATCCTTCTATTATTCTTGCTGATGAGCCTACCGGAAATCTCGATAGTAAAACCGGCGACGAAATAATGGAACTTTTTTCACAATTGCACGCAAACGGCAATACAATTATTCTTGTTACGCACGAGGAAGAAATTGCAGAACACGCAAATAGAATTATTAAAATTCGTGACGGATATATCGAGAGCGATAAAGTATTAGAAAAAAATTTTGTGAAAGAAAATGAAGATTAATAATTATTTATTTGAGTTGTGGGAAGGTTTTCTGATTTCCGTTAGAGCACTCAAAGAAAACAAAGTCCGTGCTTCCTTAACAACACTTGGTATTGTAATCGGAATTTGGGCGGTTGTTACAATGTCCACTGCACTAAAAGGAATTGACACGGCATTTAAGCAAGGTGTTGCTTCACTCGGTAGCGATAATCTTTACATCGATAAATGGGCGTGGTTTAATCGCGACGTTCCTTGGTGGAAACTTCGTAACAGAAGAAATTTAACGTTCGAAGAATATCTCAAATACAAGAAACTCGCTAAATTACCGGTCGCCGTTGCACCAAGTCTTTTTGCACGTAAATCGCTCGATTATAACGGCTCGAGAATAGAAAGTACATTTATTACCGCAACTACTGCCGAATATCTTAAAACAACAAATTTCACTTTTGCCGTCGGAAGATTTTTCAACGAACTTGAATCGAAAGGCGGAAGGAACGTAGTTGTTCTCGGTTTCGAAATTGCCAAACAACTTTTCCCGCAAGGTGTTGAATATGCGATTGGCTCGAAGATAAAATTAGGCGGAAGAAAAATGCGTGTTGTCGGTGTGTTGGATAAACAAGGCAGTTGGGTAATGGGCGACTTTAATCCCGATAATCAAGCCTATATTCCGATTGAATTTATGTTTAAGAATTTTACACACAGACGAAGAAAAAGTATTACGATAAATGTTCGTGCTGCAAGTCCGCAAGATGTTGAAAAAGTTAAGGAAGAAGCAATCGGAATAATGCGAAGAGTAAGAAAATTAACATACAATCAGCCGGATGATTTTTCAATTAATCAGCAATCGGGTTTGCTAACGCAAATTAATTCTACGGTTGGCGTAATTCAAATTGCCGGATTTTTCATTACCGGACTTTCGCTATTTGTTGGCGCAATTGGAATTATGAATATAATGTTTGTTTCGGTAAAAGAGCGAACACGCGAAATTGGAATACGCAAAGCTATTGGTGCAAAACGCCGTTCAATTCTCGGTCAGTTTATTTCCGAATCGTCTTTAATTTGTCTATTCGGTGGTTTTATCGGACTGATTTTGGCAGCACTTTCGACGTTAATAATAAAAAAATGGTTGCCGGCTTCAATTCAGCTGGATACAGTAATGCTTGCAATGATTATTTCGATTGCAACCGGAATTATTGCCGGATTTGCACCCGCTTACACAGCGGCTAAACTCGATCCCGTAGATGCTTTACGTTATGAATAATTTTATGGAAAAATAAAATGGAAATTATTAGAGTTGCTTTTGATGCTGTTTGGACAAATAAATTAAGATCGTTTTTAACGATACTCGGAATACTCGTAGGTATTTTTTCGATTATTTCTATCAGCACGGTAATTACCGCTTTACAAAATAGCATTGAAGAAGGCGTAAGTATGAGTTTGGGACAAAACACGTTTCAAATTCAAAAATATCCCGCAACAGTTACAGTTGGTCCGCGTCATTTCAGAAGATTTAGAAATAGAAAAGATATTACGTTAAAAGATTTCAAGAGATTGAAGGAAAAATTGCCGGAAGCTAAAAGTGTTGCGGCCGAAATTTGGACTTTCGGTAAATTGGTTAAATACGGAAATGAAGAAACAAATCCGAATGTTCAAGTTGCGGGAATTACCGAAGGAGCAATGATAAATAACAATTGGGATATTGATATTGGTCGATCGTTTAATTCACGCGAAATCGAAAGACGGGAACGGAAAGTAATACTTGGTTCTGCCATTGCGAAAAAATTATTCAAGAATATTAATCCAGTTGGACTTTACGTAAAAGTTGACGGGCACAAATTAAAAGTCATCGGCGTGCTTACCGAAAAAGGGGAAAGCTTCGGACAAAGTATGGATAATTTGGTAGTAATACCGATTACTACATTTCAAGCCTTTTATGGGAAACGCCGTTCAATTAATATTACCGTTTCGGCTTGGAATAAAGAGCAATACGAAAAACTATTTGAAAAAGCACGTGGAGTAATGCGTGTTATTCGTAAAGTTCCACCCGGAGAAGAAGATAACTTCGGAATGTATTCCAACGAAACTATTATTGCACAAATTAACGATATTACAAAAGGTGCAAGAATTGGTTCGATTGCAATTGCTTTAATTGCTTTACTTGCTGCCGGAGTTGGAATTATGAATATTATGCTTGTTTCGGTTACCGAAAGAACAAAGGAAATTGGAATTCGTAAAGCCATTGGTGCGAAAAAGAAAAACATCTTAACACAATTTTTGGTCGAAGCGGTAACACTTTCTTTAATCGGCGGAATTTTGGGAATAATAACCGGTGTTGTTGCAGGTAATATTGCGGGAAGTTTATTAAATGCACCGGCAGCAATTCCAATACTTTGGGTAATTATTGGAATTTTTCTCTGTATTCTTGTCGGAATTGGTTTCGGAACTTACCCTGCTTACAAAGCTGCAAATCTCGACCCGATTGAAGCGTTGAGATATGAGTAGTTTACTTTTTGAAAATATTTTATAGAACACGGATTTTTTTCGTGAACTGTGAGCAGTGAGCGGATTTTGTCTGTAGTCCTTCGTCCTTCGTCCGTGGTCAATTCCAAAATGTCATTTCGAACCCCGATTCCGACACGTCGGAAGAGGGGTGAGAAATCTTATCAGCAGTCAGTAGCCAGCCCCGATTCTCGGGGTAAACTGGTCAGTAGTCAGCGGTCAGTATATAATTTTTTCTCCGTCCAAAAATGAGTTTCGGACGGAAATAAAATCCGAAATTTTATTTTGTGAAGTCCCGTAGGGACG
>CAYZGB010000126.1:0-6543 GCA_964477915.1 uncultured Melioribacter sp.
CGGTTATCCCGAAGAAGTTAGTGCCGCATTAATAGGAAGTTGTACAAACTCCAGTTACGAAGATATTGACCGTGCTGCTTCGATTGCTCGTCAAGCATTGGAAAAAGGATTAAAAGCAAAATCGGAATTTATGATTACGCCAGGTTCGGAACAAGTGCGTGCTACTATTGAACGTGACGGACAACTTGAAGTTTTAACAAATCTTGGCGGTAAAGTTCTTGCAAATGCTTGCGGTCCTTGTATTGGAATGTGGCAAAGAATGGATATTACCGACGGACGTAAAAATACAATCGTTACTTCGTTTAACAGAAATTTCGCAAAACGAAACGACGGGAATCCGAATACAATGGCATTTGTTGCTTCGCCTGAATTGACAACTGCACTTGCAATTGCCGGTAAATTCTTTAATCCTATTACGGATGAGCTTGAAACTCCGGATGGACAAAAAGTAAAGCTCGATCCTCCGGTAGGTAAGGAATTACCTCCGAACGGTTATTCAAAAGGAGAAGAAGGCTTTGTTGAACCACCGGCTGATGGTGCTAATGTGGAAGTAGTTGTAAAACCCGATAGCGAAAGATTACAACTTTTAACACCTTTCCCAGCTTGGGACGGAAACGATTTCGAGGATCAAGTTCTTCTTTTGAAAGCAAAAGGAAAATGTACAACTGATCATATTTCAATGGCTGGTCCTTGGTTGAAATATCGCGGACATTTGGATAATATTTCCAATAATTTGTTCCTCGGAGCAATCAACGCATTTACCGGTGAAGCCGGAAAGGTTAAAAATGTGTTTACGGGTGAATACGATACACCTGCAACTGTAGCTCGTGATTATAAAGCACGCGGACAAGGTTGGATTGTAGTTGGTGATGGAAACTATGGTGAAGGTTCAAGTCGTGAACACGCTGCAATGGAACCACGTCATCTTGGCGGAAAGGCTATTGTTGTAAAAAGCTTTGCACGTATTCACGAAACAAACTTGAAAAAACAAGGAATGCTTCCGCTTACATTCGAAAATCCCGACGATTACGATAAAATTCAAGAAGATGACAGATTAGGCATAATTGGCATCAAAGAACTTGCTCCCGGAAGCAAACTTAAACTTGTAATTAAACATAAAGACGGCACAACCGACGAAGCAATTTTGAATCATACGATGAACGAAAATCAAATAGAATGGTTCAAAGCCGGCAGTGCATTGAATTTAATTGCAAAACAAAACGCAAAAAATTAGTATTTATAGAAAATTATTTTCCACAGAAGCCCTTGATTATTATCAGGGGCTTCTTTTTAATTTTTAGTCTGATATTAATTATTGTTAACTTTTTCCGATAATTGAATAAAAAATTATTACGGATATGACAACTGAACAAAAAGCAAAATGGTTTGATGCTGCTTTAAGATTTGCCCTCGAAGGAAAAATACATCTTGTGATGAAATCCAAACAAGATGGTGTTGCCAATTGGGCTATAGTAAATACTGAAAATAACACTGTTTTAAATTCGAATATGGAATGGGAACCGGAACCTCCGGTTTCTCAAAGAGACGAAGCTTTTCTTATTCGTACTCGCTTCGATTTTGAAACAGCAGTAAATCTCTATCAACAATATAAAATGTTTGCCGAAGGGTAATTGCAACTTTTTTATTTTTCACTTCATCATTCCCACATTTTTATTTATATTTGCACTTCAAAATTTTGAGGTATTATGAAAATATTAAAATCTTTGAATGAAGAACAACGTAAAGCTGTTGAGTATATCAAGGGACCACAAATAATAATTGCAGGTGCAGGTTCGGGTAAAACCAAGGTTTTAACTCACAAAATAGCTTACTTAATTGAAAAAGGTTATGAACCTTCCTCTATTTTGGCTTTAACTTTTACCAATAAGGCTGCCAAAGAGATGAAAGACCGAATTAAAAAACTTATTGGAAAGCAAGCAAATGAAATAATAATGGGTACTTTCCACTCGGTCTTTGCAAGAATTTTAAGAGAAAACGCTGAAAAGTTAGGTTACGATAAGAATTTTTCAATTTACGATAGAGAAGATTCCGTTGCATTGGTTTCTCATGTTATGGAAGAACTTGATATTTCAGATGATTTGTTTTCGGCTTCTTCCGTTCAACATAGAATTAGCAATATGAAAAACCATATGGTAAGTGTTTCCGAGTTTCGAGAAAAATTTATAGATACGCTTCCCGACGAGAAATTTGCTGATATTTACGAGCACTACGACAAGCGATTGTTCGAAAATAATGCAATGGATTTCGATGATTTGTTGTTAAAGCCGATTGAACTTTTCGATAAATATCCCAAAATTGCCTCGAAATATCGCGGGAGAACAAAATACATTTTAGTTGATGAATATCAGGATACGAATCGTGCCCAATACGATTTAATAAAAATGATGTATTCTACAAGAATAAAAGTTAGTGTTGTTGGGGACGATGCTCAAAGTATTTATGCTTGGCGTGGTGCCGATATTTCAAATATTTTCGATTTTCAAAAAGATTTTCCAAACGTTAAATTATTTAAATTGGAAAGAAACTATCGCTCAACTAAAAATATTCTTAAAGCGGCTAATTCGGTAATCGTAAATAATAAAAATCAAATTCCGAAAACACTTTGGACAGAAAGAGAAGAAGGTGATAAAGTTTCGCTTGTTCATTGCTCCGACGAAAAAGACGAAGCTTATCAAATTTCGAAAAGAATAAAACAAGAAATACAGAAACGAAAACTTAATTTGAGCGATGTTGCTATTTTGTATCGGACAAATGCTCAATCGCGTGCTTTGGAAGAAGCGTTAAGACGCGAAAAAATTCCTTACCAAATTATCGGTGGTGTGGAATTTTATAGAAGAAAAGAAGTTAAAGATGTTATTGCTTACTTGCGTGTTTTGGCTAATCCGGACGATGAGGAAAGCTTACTTCGTATTATGAATTTTCCGCAACGTGGTATCGGAAATACTTCAATCGAAAAAATGCTTGCTTTTGCACGCAGATTGAATATTACTCTTTTGACAACGATGGGGAGAATTTTCGAGGTAATTGAAGTAAAAGAAAGAATACAAAAGAATGTTAAGCAATTTAAACTTTTGCTTGATAAATATATTGATTTAAAGGACAAACTTTCGCTTTACGAACTTACAGCATCGCTTGTGGACGAGTTGGGAATTCTCCAAGTTTATAAGGAAAGCAAAAACAAAGATGATATGAACCGCTATTATAATGTGCAGGAACTTTTGAATGCGATTAGAGATTATACAAAAACCAATAAAGGTGCTACAATAGATGATTTTCTTGCAGAAGTTTCTCTTGTTAGCGGTGTTGATCAAATGGACGACGAATCCAATATGGTAACGATGATGACTGTTCACAGTGCGAAAGGTTTGGAATTTCCGATTGTTTTTGTAACCGGTTTGGAAGAAGATTTATTCCCAATTAATCAACGTTTTGATTCGGATGCGGATATTGAAGAAGAACGGCGATTGTTCTATGTTGCTTGTACGAGAGCCAAAGATAAGCTTTATTTAACTTATGCACGCTCACGCTATCGTTTTGGAGAAGTTGCTTATCAAAGTCGCTCGAGATTTATTGATGAAATGGACCCTGAAACAATAATAGAAGAACGTGCAAAAGGTGTTCGTTCCGGTAGAAAACGTAAAGCATATTACGATAGCCTTTACGGTGAAGGAGATGTAAACGAAAGACGTTCTTATCGTGTTGGAAGTAGAGTTCGTCATAAAATATTTGGCGAAGGTAGAATAATGGCAATAGACGGTTCGGGCGATAATGCTAAGATTACAATTCAGTTTGAAGAACACGGCACAAAAAGATTAATTTCCAAATTTGCCAATCTTACTGTAATATGATAGAAACCTTTGTTTGTTGATGAAAAGAGGCGAATGCAAAATCAATTGTGTTCGCCTTTTTTATTTTTCCAATCCGTTTTACTAAAAATTGATAACATAAAATTAACTAACAAAATTATAGGGAAAATCAGTTCGAAAAGTAAAAATTCCCCAATTTTTGGTTTTGTATAAAATAAAAAGATATTTTGCTTAATTGTTGAGTAAGTAATTTTTAATTTAAGCAAGGTAACAAGTGTAAAGAAAATTCCAAGCGGAACAAGTAAGAATGAATATGTAAAGATTATTTCGCTTACAAAGTAAATAAATCCGAATAATTTTTGAATAAAAGTGTAGTGATGAGAAGTTTTTACGTGTCTTGACCTTTGCTTGAAATATTTTTCCCAATTATCGGGGGCATTCGAAAATACTTTTGCATTTCCGGGATCGATAAAACCAATTTTTAATTTTTTAATGTAGGCTTCGCGTAAAAGTAAATCGTCGTCTCCCGATATTGTTTCTAATGTTTTCGAATATCCGCCTATTTTTAGGAACGAGGATTTTTTATATGCAAAATTTCTTCCGGTTGCCGAAAATGGAATGCCTATTTGAAGTCCAATTAAATTAGCAATTTGATTTTTACTACTTTCATAGGCTGCAAATTTACTTGCTAATGTATTTGTAGGAATTAACGGAGCCGAACCAAAAGCCAAATCGAATTTTTCTAATGCAACGGAAATTTTTTTTAGCCAGTCTTTTTCGGGCTTGCAATCGGCATCGGTTAAAGCAATGAAATCGTTTTTACAAAATTGTAACCCAAAATCCAACGCCCCTTTTTTATACGGATATTTTTTGTTTGTTACTTTAACAATATTAACATTTTCAAGAGAAGAAAATATTTCTTTTGCAGCTGTAAAAGTTCCATCTGTTGAATTATCGTCAACAATTATTATTTCAAATTTATCTTTTGGATAATCCAAATTTGAAAGAGAATTAAATAACGAAGGAAGATTTTCCTTCTCGTTCTTCATTGCAATTAAAACACTAATTGGCTGGTATGAATGAGAACTGACATTATGCTCGAAATTCCTTTTTACATAAAAGTTAATTAAATTTAATATTATGAATAAAAAAAATACTAACAGATAACTAACTAACAACAAAGGCGTGAGGTTTTCCATGAAGTTCTTTTCTTTTGTTATTCTATTTTTCTTAACTATTCAATTTAATGTTTTCCCTCAAAATTTGTCAAATCTGTTTTCCGAAAGAGGCGAAGCGGTAATTAAAATTCATCTTCAAAATCTTGGCGATATTGAATCGCTTTCCAAAATTGTTTCCATTGATAAAGTGGAAGGTTTTGATGTTACCGCTTATGTAAATCGTAAACAATTTTCAAAATTCTTGAAAACCGGTTACGATTACGAAGTTGTTCCTCGTGTTGTTCCCAAAGGAATCAAAATGAGCGACAACGTTAAAGATGCTAAAAATTGGGATAGTTACCCGACGTACGAAACTTATGTTCAACTGATGTACGATTTTGAAAATGCGTATCCGAATCTTTGCAAAATCTACGATATTGGAACAACTGTGGATGGTAGAAAAATTCTTTTTGCAAAAATTTCCGATAATGTAAACGAGCGTGAAGCCGAGCCTCAATTTATGTACACATCTACTATGCATGGGGACGAAACTACCGGATATATACTTATGCTTCATTTAATTGATTATTTATTAACAAATTACAGAAGCAATTCCGAGGTTCGCAATCTTGTTAATAATCTTGAAATTTGGATTAATCCGCTTGCTAATCCGGACGGAACTTATGCCGGTGGTAACGATAATGTTTGGGGCTCTACACGTTACAATGCAAATTGGGTGGACTTGAACCGTAATTTCCCTGATCCCGATGATGGCCCACATCCCGACGGTGAAAGCTACCAACCGGAAACACAAGCTATGATGGCTTTGGCAGAATCAAATAATTTTATTATGTCTGCTAATTTTCACGGCGGAGCGGAAGTTGTAAATTATCCTTGGGATACTTGGGCACAACTTCATCCCGATGATAATTGGTTTAGATTTGTTTCCCGCGAATATGCAGATTCTGCACATGCGCATAGTCCAAGCGGATATATGACGGATTTGAACGATGGAATTACAAACGGATACGCGTGGTACACAATTTCCGGCGGTCGTCAGGATTATATGAATTATTACCGCCATTGCCGTGAGGTTACGATTGAACTTTCTTCTATTAAAACATTGCCGGAAGACGAATTGCTTAATCATTGGGAATATAACCGCGTTTCGTTTTTGCATTATATGGAGCAATCACTTTACGGAATACAAGGAATTGTAACGGATTCGACAACCGGGGAACCAGTTGTTGCGAAAATTACCATTGTAGGACACGATGCGGACGGCTCTGAAGTTTATTCGGACTCAACCGGTAGATTTAGCAGACCGATTAAAGCCGGAACTTACACGGTTAAAGTTGAAGCAACAAATTATTATTCGAAAACTTTTACTAATGTTCAGGTTCAAGATTTTCAAACAACGGAATTAAATGTGCAGCTTGTAAATATTTTTGTTGGCGTTGGCGATGAAACAATTCCCACAAAATTTTCACTTGCTCAAAACTACCCTAATCCGTTCAACCCAACGACAACAATTGAATACTCTATTCCGAAAGTAAGTG
>CAYZGB010000127.1:0-6535 GCA_964477915.1 uncultured Melioribacter sp.
TTTTTTCCAAACCGATTAGTTGTAGTAACGAAACTTCAATTTTCAATTTTTGATTTGGGACACTCCGAATTTCATTTTGCAATTTATTTAAAAAGGTTAGTGCCCTTAACATATCGCCTTCCGAAAATTCGGATTTGTATTTCAAATAACGTTCCTTGTAATTTTCCGCTGTTTCCAAAAGTTCGGTAGATTGAGTAACAATTACGGTCATAATATTTCGGAAATGTTCTTGTAAGCCGTTTACAAAATCAACAAAATTCCAGCCGTTTTCGTAAATCTTACGCGTAATTGAAAATCCCGCCGAAAAATCTTTATTAATTATTGCATCGCTTACTTCAAAAAACAAATCCTCGCTGATAAGATTAAACATTCGCGAAACATCTTCGGCAGTAATTTTATTGCCCGAAAACGCCACTACCTGATCGAAAAAACTTTCGGCATCGCGTAAAGCACCATCGCTTTTTCGTGCAATAAGCGTAAGGCTTTCGTCGTCAATTTCAACGCTTTCCTGCTCGGCAATTTTTTGCAATTGTTTTTTTATTTCGGGAATTTCAATTCTGCGAAAATCATATCGTTGGCAACGCGAAAGAATTGTAAGCGGAACTTTATGAACATCCGTCGTAGCAAAAATAAAAACCGTTCGCGGTGGAGGTTCTTCCAATGTTTTAAGGAAAGCGTTGAACGCCTCGGTTGTAAGCATATGAACTTCGTCGATGATGTAAACTTTAAATTTACCGGAAGAGGGTGCATACTTAACGGACTCGCGTAGAGTTGTAATTTCGTTTACGCCTCTGTTGGAAGCGCCGTCAATTTCAATAATATCAACGGTTTTTTGGTCTTCAAAAAGTTTACACATATTGCATTCGCCGCAAGGTTCACCATTCTGCGGGTTTTCGCAATTCAACGCTTTTGCAAAAATTCTTGCGGTTGTTGTTTTTCCCACACCTCGCGGACCTGCAAAAATAAATGCGTGTGCAATTCTTCCGGTTACAATTGCATTTTTGAGTGTAGTTGTAATGTGTTCTTGTCCAACAACTTCATCAAACTTTTGAGGACGATATTTTCTTGCAGATACTTGAAAACCCATTTTCTCACTTATGTTAATTGATAATCTACTAATCTAACATTCTTTTTTAATATTTCAATAAGGTTTTTAAGATATTTTTCGTCTGTTTCATCAAATGCCGAAAAATTGTAACTATCTAAATCGAGAACACCGAAAACGGAATTGTTAATAATTACCGGTACAACAATTTCGGAATTTGTTTTTTCGTCGCAGGCAATATGTCCGGGGAATTCGTGAACATTAGGAACAATAATCGATTTACGTTCCGCTGCGGACGTTCCACAAACGCCTTTCCCAAAATCGATAAACTCGCAAGCAACATTTCCTTGAAACGGACCTAAAAACAATCGAGAGTTTTTTGCAAGATAAAATCCACACCAACTGATTTTATCGAAAGCATTGTAAATTAAAGCGGTAAAATTAGACAAACCCGTAATTACTGGTTCTTCTGGAAAAAGAAGCGCCTCGGCTTGTTTGAGTAAATCTTCATATTTTTCAATTTCATTCATTACCCAATTACCTTTTCGAATTTCCCTTCCGATGTTTCGATAAATCCGATTTTCTTCAAATATGAAATATGTTCGGGCACTCGTGAATAAGTAACGAGTTTATCGATACCTTTTTCTTTGAAAAAATTCGGTGTTGTTTTTAACAAGAATTTTGCATTGTTCAAATCTCGATAACTCGGAATTGCATAATCCAAAATTATTTCGGCAACGCTATCATTTTTAATTTCAAAAACGAAAAGCCCGACAGGAAGCATATTTCTTAACACGAGGAAAATCTCTTTGCCTTCTGTATCTTCGGTTTTGAAATCGGGGAAAAATTTTACGATGTCGTTTTTGTAATATTCAATAAATTTAAGCATATAACGATTACCCGGACGAATGGGATAAATTGAAAATTCATCTTTTTTCTTGTAAAGGATTACGAGGTAATAAATATCTACAAGACTTATGTAAGAATTCAGAACAAAAACCGGAATTGTGTTTGTAATTAATCCGTAAAGTGCAAAAGTAGAAGCACCCAATAAATTTATCCATCGCAGTTTCACAATGTTTTTCATCGAAAGTGAAATTGCAATTAGTACAGTTCCGGCATATCCAATTATTTCAATCCAGTTCATTAAATTCCAATCGAGTTTTATTTAATCGAGCCTTCAAACTTAACATTTTTTAGAAATTGTTTTGGGAATTTTTGGGCAAATCGAAATTCATTCGAGAAATTTCAAAATCGTACGGGAATTATTGTTGTTAAGTTCAAAGGTAAAAAGGAGAAAAGGTCAAAAGGTTAAAAATTCGTAAAGTTATGAAAACTGTCATTTCGACGAAGGCGACGTAGTCGTCAAGGAGAAATCTTATTTCATTTTTAAAGATTTCTAACCAAGCCTTTATCTGGGTTCGTAATGACAATTTGAAATTTTCTTCTCCGAACGAAATTGTATTTTGTTCGGAACTAATGTACGAAACTTTGTTTCGTTTAATTGATTTCTATGTTTCGCTCCTACGGAGCTTGATTTTTCTTTCCGTAATTTCTACTACAAATATTTCGTCCCTACGGGACTACCCGAAATAAAATTTCGGATGTTATTTCCGTCCGAAACTCAGTTTCGGACGGAGAAACTGAACGCTGACCGCTGACTACTGGACGCTGATGTTTTCCGCTCACAGTTCACTGCTCACTTCTCACACAAATTCATCCGTGTTCTATCGATTACAAGCTAACCCAATTTTTCAATCATTCGCTCAATTTCTCTTTCAATAAAACCGGAATATTTTTGTTTTAATAATTCATTAAATCCTTTTGGCTTTTCAAGCTTTTCATAAACATCGTTTGAATATGCTTTTTCCTTTTCTTCGTCGGAAAGTCTGTAACTTTTAATTTCGAAAAGTAATGCCTCAATGTCGTCAGTATTATCGTTAGCCTTGTTGATAATATTTTCGCAAGCTTCGTCAATCAACTTGTTTTTTACCGGTATTGGTAAATCTTTTAATTTCTCATTTTTATTAAAAGCCAGCAAAACTTTGGCATAAATAAAATTTGCTTCCGAAGTATCGAGTGAAGTTCGTTTTCTCATTTACATTCCAAATAAAAGTAAAATTGAACCGATTGTTAAACCGAAAATAAAGTTTATCAATTTCAGCACGAACCAGCCTTTTTTAGAAACAGCAATAAGCGGAAGTGTTCCGTGTCCGTCCTGAACAATTGAGCTGGTAAAGAAAATACTGAATGGAATTAAACCTTCTGCAAAAAGAGTAACAAAAACCATATGCGGACCCGATTCGGGAATTAAGCCAATTAATGCTGAAATAATTAAAACAATAAAAAGATTATCCTTAATCCAACTGTTTATATCAATGAATTTGTAAAGCAAAGCTACAACCAATAAAGCAAAAAAAGTCCAAAGAAAAATTCTTACGATATGTTTTTTAATTACGTGCTCCCAAAAATGTTTTTCGAGGAAATGATCAGAAACAATCAATGTTAAAAACAATGTAACAATCGAAAGAATAGCCAATGTGTATTTAACCCAACCTTCCTCATCAGCAGCGAGTTTTCCGGTAAATATTAAAATCAATAACGAAACTAAAATGAACAAGAGCAAAGCCCTTTCAAAACTTATTGATTTGAGATTATTCCAGAGATTGGTTTTATCGATTACGTTTTTCTCCACATCCTTGTGAAGTTCAAACGAGTGAATATCGGCGGGTAACAATTCGTTTTGTTTCTTGTAGAACTTATCGGTTAAAATGCCGGCTATTACTCCAACTACTATTAACAAAAACATTGTTAATAAAGCGGTTAATGGAAATTGTGAAAGCATCAAGTAAGTTTCGTCGCCACTTGTTGCAATCATAGTTGCAACCAAAGAACCGAAAGTAACTATTTTATGAGAATAAAGCGAAACAACGGTAAACGCTCCCAAACATCCGGGTGTGGCACCGAGGAAAGCAACAAGGACATATTGCCAAAATTTCGAATGACTAATATTTTTTTGCCAAGTTCCGTGCGTTAGAACATTAATAAATTCAATAATTAACATCATTATGATTACAAAAGAAGTAATCATAACGGCGTGTTTAACAATATGTAGAATTTCCATTAAAGACATAATTCCTAATTTTTTAAGCGAATGTTAGATTACAAAAGGAATAAAAAAGTTTCCACATTAAAAAAAAGCCCCTCGAAATAAGGGGCTTTAAAATCGAGTGTTAATTCATTTTTTTCGTTTTAATAACATTCGCTCGGTAATCTAAAAATTCCTTGTAAGGATATTTAATCAAAACATAGCCTAATAAAACAAATACTAATAGTCCGAGGAACCAATAACCGTCGAAATCTGCGGGAAGTCCTACAATTTGTTTTAGATTAATGCCCGCTCCAACAAATCCGGCAAGAATTATTCCGACGAGAGCCTCGCCCGCTACAAGTCCCGAAGCCAATAGTAATCCTGTATTATTCACTACTTCTTTTTCGGCTTCGTCGTCTGTTTTTTTCTCAATAATTTTATCTACAATAAGTTTTATAATTCCACCAATAAAAATTGCAAATGTTGTGTTAAACGGTAAATACATTCCAACTGCAATTAACATTGGCGAAGGTGCTTTAAGTAAAATAAGTGCAACGGCAAAGAACATTCCCGCAATTACAAGAGGCCAAGCCATTTCACCACCGACAATTCCTTTGCTAATCATTGCCATAAGTCCAGCTTGCGGTGCCGGAAGTGCGTCGCTTCCAATTCCATTAGCTTGGTGCAAAAGCATAATGGGGAAAATTAAAATCAGCGAGGCGAAAACAACACCGATTAATTCGCCTAACTCCATTTTCCAAGGCGTTCCACCAAGCATTTGACCAACTTTCAAATCTTGCATCATATCACCGGCAACACCGGCAACAACACAAACAACCGAAGCAACTGCAAGAGCAGCAGCAACGCCGTGATCTCCGGTTAAACCAACTCCAGCCATTAAAACCGCTGCAATCAATAATGTTGAAAGTGTTAATCCGGAAATTGGGTTTGAAGAACTTCCGATAATTCCTACCAAATAACCGGCAACCGCTGCAAAAACAAAAGCTGCAATTGCCATTACTACGGCGGTTAAAATCGAAATTCCAATGCTATCGGTAAAGTAATTGTAAACAATTATCATTGCGATGAAAATTACACCTACCGAAGATAGAATAATTCCGAACGGAATATCTTTATCGGTTCTCGAAGTTGCTTCACCACTTTTTGCTTTTTTTACATCTTTTATCCCTTTCCCAATTCCTTCAATTAAACTGTTACGCATTGAAAAAAGAGTGTAAAATGCACCGACTAACATTCCGCCAACGGCAATCGGTTTTACTGTTGAATCGTAAGTTGCTTTTGCAATTTGCATCCAACTATCCGGCGTTGTCGCCAAGCCGGAAATATCATTATAAAGAAGAAAGAGAACGATTGGCATTAAAAATAACCAACCGAAAACTCCCCCCGAAAAAGTAATTGCGGAAAGTCTGAAACCAATAATGTAACCTACACCAAGAAATGCCGGCGAAGCAGAAGGAGACGGAACGAGAAAGCCACCTTTTTGTTTTATAGTTGCAATAATTTCGGATTTGCTATTAAGCAAATTTATTTTCGATAAGTTGAATTGGAAAAATCCTTTTACAGAATCTTTAATTAAAGTAATACCGTTCGGATTTTTGAAAAACTCGATTAACGCTCCCAAACCGAGAGTAGCCGCTACGTATTTCGCTCCCGTTTTTCCGCCTTGACCCGCTTTTACAATTTCGGTACAAGCTTGGCTTTCGGGGAAAGGTAGCGAAGTATCTTCAACGAGCGTTTTACGTAAAATTGTAATTAATAGAACTCCAAGAATACCGCCGACGAGCATTAGAATTGTGCTTTCCCAATAATTAAACTCATCCCAAACACCACTTATTACAAAAGCGGGTATCGTGAAAATTGCACCGGCAGCAAGTGCTTCGCCAACCGATGCAGTAGTACGTGCAAGATTTTCTTCAAGAATATTTCCCTTAAAAATTCTTAAAACAGCCATTGCAATAACTGCTGCTGGAAACGTAGCCGCAACGGTCATCCCGGCTTTTAATCCGAGATAAACATTCGCAGAGCCGAGAATCATTGCCATTATTACACCAAGCGAAATTGCTTTGAATGTGAATTCTTTCATATTATTTTCAGGGGGGACGTAAGGTTTAAATTTTTCAGACACGAGTTATCTCCTTCTTTTTTCGATATGAAAAAACAAAATTATTGAAACATCGGCTAATTAGCAATTTTATTGAATAGAAATTTAGTTAGTTTTTTGATCCTCCATAGTGTTTATTTAATTTTGGTAAAAAGATGTTTGTATCATTTAAAATTATTAAGATATGGTTAGAACAAATATCGGTTGAATTTAGGATTCAATTACATTTGAAATATTTTTGCTTTTTGAAATGTTTTTAATTAGTTTACGTTACAAC
>CAYZGB010000128.1:0-6425 GCA_964477915.1 uncultured Melioribacter sp.
CGGGAGTTTTATCGAATGCGGCAAATCTTGGAATGGGAAATGCAACTATGGCTGTATTTACAGGCTACGGAAATTATCTTACAAATCCCGCAGTTTTGGGTAAAGCCGCAAATAGCGAGCTTGTGCTTTCTTATTATTATGACCAGCAAAAAAACACTTCTACATTTTTTGGTTCTTCTTTATCAGATAATCAATCGTCAAACAACGTTAATGAATTTGGAATGCTTTACAAAGTTCCGACAGTTCAAGGTAGTTTTGTAATTGGTTTCGGCTATCATAATGTTAAGGATTTCAATTCGATAAATACTTTCAGCGGATTTAATTCCGGTAATAATTCGTTAATTCAAGATTTGACGAGTAGAAATTCCGATTTGACTTACGATTTAAGATTAAGTCATTCCGTTTTTGATCAAGATGGGAATTATCTTTACGACGAAACATTTATTGATGGAATGTTACAACAAAGCGGAACAATAAGAGAAAGCGGAACACTTAGCAATTGGGCATTATTTACTTCCGTTGAAGTTGATAAAGATTTATTTTTAGGCGGTTCGCTAAATTTATATGGTGGAAATTATTCAAACGATAGAGAATATTCCGAGTATGATAGCAAAAACAATTATGGCGATAATTTACAAATCGATCCCGATGATCCGCTTACAATTGATTTCCGTGAGTTTTATATGAACGATAATATTAAATGGGATTTATCAGCTTGGAATTTCACCGGTGGATTTTTCTATAACTTTAAGAATTTCATTCGATTTGCCGGAACTGTTGAAACGCCTATTTATTACAAAATTAAAGAGGCTTACTTTGTACGTGGTTCAAGTTACTTTAAGAATGATTACGGATATGATGTTCAGCCTCAACAATCTAATTCGGAATATGAAATTAAAACTCCGGTTAAGGTAGGTTTCGGGTTGTCAATCAATACAAAAATACTTGAAGTTTCCGCACAAGCGCACATCTCCGATTATACTCAAACCGAATTTACAAAGGGATTTTCCAACGCTGTGCTTTCGGATCTGAATAAAGAAATAAAAGATAATTTTAAGGCTGCACCCGATTTTCAAGCGGGAGCGGTTATTCATTTACCTGAAATTGATATTGATTTACGTGCCGGTGGAATGTATTTTGTTTCGCCTTACAAAAACGATACAAAAGAGAACGATAGAAAATATTTAACCGCCGGTGTAGGATTTTTCCGGCATAAATCATTTTCGTTTGATATTGCAGCACTGTACGGATTTTGGAAGGATTACACGGATATTTACGGCAACGGCGAAGCAAGAATTTACCGCGACGTTAAAGATTACCGAGCAACATTAACAATGACGTACAGATTTTAATATGCAAGAAGGACGTGTAACTAGAATAGAAAGTAAAGATATTTACGTAATATCAAATGACGGAAGCGAAATAAGATGTGTACTTCCGGGTAAAATTAAAAACAAATACTCACTCAAAAAAAACAAACTCAATACGCTCGATATTGTTGCAGTTGGCGATTTTGTTAAATATTCGTTAAAAACAAGCGGGAACGAAACCGTTGGCATTATTGAAGAAATTGCCGAACGAAAAAATTACGTTTCCCGCAAAGCCCCGAAAATAAGAGGAAGAGGCGAAAAGGGAAAAAGACTTGAACAAATTGTTGCGGCAAATGTAGATAAATTAATAATTGTTACAAGCATCGCAAATCCCCCTTTTAACAATCGTTTTGTAGATAGAATGCTCGTTATTGCGGAAAGTTCGGAAATTGAGCCTTTGATTATCATCAACAAAATAGATTTGGATGAAAACAACACAAGTAATAAATGGAAATCGCTTTACGAAAGTATCGGTTATAAAATTTTGGAAATAAGCGTTAAAGAAAAATTAAACGTTGATTTACTTCAAAGCAAAATTCAAGAGGGAAAGTTTGTTTTTTGGGGGCAATCCGGTGTGGGAAAATCTTCTTTGCTTAATCATTTATTTCCGGGATTAAACTTAAAAACCGGAGAAATTAGCGATTATTCAAAAAAAGGGAAACACACAACCGTAACGGCAAAATTAATCCAAATTAATTCGAAAATAAGTGTAATCGATACGCCGGGAATTAGAGAAATTGAGCCGTACGGAATTTCGAAAAACGATTTGGGTCATTATTTTATTGAGTTCCTTCCGTTTATTTCCGACTGCAAATTCAATACTTGCACACATTTCCACGAGCCTGGCTGTGCAGTGCGAACTGCTGTTGAACAAAAGAAAATCCACAAAGAACGTTACCAAAGTTACTTGAATCTTTTACAGAGCATTGAAGAGTAAACAAAGTCGAAATTTTATTTTCCGAATGAAATATAATTTATGAAGAAATATTTCCTATTCCCAATTTCTTTCGAAAAATCTTTTGGAATTCAAAAATAATACGTAAATTAACCCCACTAATTTTTATTTAGAAAGAAAAATAGCGTGGTTATTAATGTATATCAGTAGAGAAATTGAGAATACAATAACAAAATATCTAGATAAGAAGGAAATTATTGCGGTTGTTGGACCAAGACAATCCGGTAAAACAACGATGCTAAAACAAATTCTCTCAAAAAAAGAAAATGTTAATTACATTACTTTTGATGACATTGAAATGTTGAATTTGTTCCAAAATGACGTCAAATTGTTTGTTGAATTAAATGTGGCAAATTACGATTATGTGTTTATTGACGAAGTTCAATACGCCAAGGAAAGCGGAAAATTATTAAAATATATTTATGATACGACTAAAACAAAGCTTTTGATTTCCGGATCTTCTACAGCCGAAATTTCTATTCAAAGTTTAAAATATTTAGTCGGAAGAATTTTTATTTTCGAACTTTTTCCTTTCAGTTTTTCTGAGTTTCTTTTAGCAAAAGCACCTGCTCTTCATAAAATTTTTTTAAAGGGAAATTTAAGTAATAATGCAGAAGATTTGCTAAAAAAAAATATTGAGGAATATTTACTGTTTGGTGGTTACCCGAGAGTAGTAATTTCTGAAAATACAGATGAAAAAAAACTTGTGCTAAGAAATATTTATAACACACTAATTTTACGCGAGGTTTACGATTTATTCGGATTAAATATGCGTGAAAATTTTACCAAATTGTTAAAATCTTTTGCGGTTCAAATAGGAAATTTAATTAATTACACTGACTTATGTGAATTAACGGGGCTTAAATATTCTGCACTAAAAAAAAGTATTCAAATTCTTGAAATGCTTTATATTGTTGGGCGTTGTTATCCTTATTCCAAGAACAAAAGAATTGAAGTTGTTAAGAACCCTAAAATTTATTTTATTGATAGCGGTTTAAGAAATATTATCCTAAATAATTTTCAAATTGAAAGAAGCGATTTAGGTGCAATGTACGAAAATTTGATTTTTTCGGAGTTTGTAAAAAAAGGCATACAACCTAATTATTGGCGAACAAAATCCGGTGCCGAAATAGATTTTGTTAATAACAATATTCCCGTCGAAGTTAAATTAACGCCTAAGACAAGCAAATCACTTTTCAGCTATATTAAAAAATATTCGCCACCGGAGGCATATGTGGTTTCGCAGAAGAAAATGGAGAATAGAACAATTGAAAATACTATTGTTAAATTCACATCTTTTCCTGAGTTTATTGCAAATTTGAAATGAAATTAATGAATCAAACTCGCAAAATTTTATTTTAGAAAATAACGACTTTTTCGTTTAAATAAATTTTGCCTATGAAAATTTTCGGGAAAAATTAAAAAGCCGTGGTAACAACCACGGCTCTTAATTAAATGGGGAGGGCTTTTTACGTATTAGTTTACTTGTTGACCTTTTTACTCTCGGTTAATTCTTTAACTACTTTCTTGGCAACGTCAAAAAATTCGGCTATTAATTTTACACCGTCTTTAGCTGCCATTTGCAAAACTTCACCGAATTCAACAAAGTCTTCTTTAAGGTCGTCAATGAATTCTTCGTCGATTTCCGCAAGTGCTGATTTCAGACTCGGTTTCTGAGATTTTTCAAATTCTTCTTTCTCTTTTCCCAAATCGACGAGCATTTGTTCGAATTCTTTTTTGCTGTTGTCGAGATACTCAATAAGTTCTTTTTGTTCCATAACTTCTTCACCCTTTTGATTTTTGTTTTGTGTTTCCATTTATTTTACCTCTTTTTGAATGTTGTTGATAAATTTTTGCGATACATTTAATAAGAGTTGCCAATTCCGGATTTTTCCAAAAAATTTCTAATTTTTTTCATTTTCATCTAAAGTAGATGTGAACTTGAACGAAAACTTCCCGATTAAAAGAATTGGCCAAAACAGAAAAAAGAGAAATAAAATAAAATAAACAAAAACGGAGCAACCGGAATTTCCCTTCTTTCCGTTGGCGAAAGCATTTCACCGAAAAAATTAGAATGTTTTCTTACCGCAAGTGTCCAACCCAAAATCCAAAATAACAAGTAATCCATTATTACCTCATTTTTTTAATTAATAAGAGTTGCCGATTCCGAATTTTTCCAAGAAAATTCGTTTTATCTTTGTTATAATTGAAGTTCAATTTTTTACGGAGATGAAATGAACATCAACAACTTTGAGTATCTCGAAAACTTTAGCGAATATAAACGAATAAAAACAAGAGCGGTAGAAATCGGTAACGTTCCGCTTGGTGGCGATTTTCCGATACGAATACAATCGATGACCACAACAAACACAATGGATACGGAGGCAACCGTAAATCAAATAATTTCGCTTGCCAAAGCTGGATGTGATTATGTTCGTGTAACCGCACCTTCAATAAAAGATGCCGAAAATTTAAAGAATATTAAAAACGAATTGAAATCACGTGGCTACGATATTCCTTTGATTGCCGATATTCACTACACACCCAACGCCGCAGAAGTTGCAGCACGGATTGTTGAAAAAATACGCATAAATCCCGGCAACTACACCGATAAGAAAAAATTCCTTTACAAAGATTATTCGGACAAAGAATACGAAGAGGAGATTGAAAAAATTCGAGAAAAGTTTGTTCCGTTAATTAATGTTTGTAAGGAATACGGAACGGCAATTCGCATTGGGTCAAATCACGGTTCGCTTTCGGATAGAATTTTAAGTCGCTACGGTGATACGCCCGAAGGAATGGTAGAATCGGCGATGGAATTTGTAAATATTTGCCGCGAAAATAATTTTCACAACATTGTTCTTTCGATGAAATCGAGCAATACGCGAGTTATGGTTCAGGCTTACCGATTGCTTGTTGCAAGGTTAAAATCACTCGGTGAAATTTATCCTATTCATCTCGGCGTTACGGAAGCAGGCGATGGAATTGACGGACGGGCAAAATCTTCAATCGGAATCGGAACGTTGCTTTCGGAAGGAATTGGTGATACCATTCGAGTTTCTTTAACCGAGCCACCGGAAAATGAAATTCCCGTAGCAAAAATTCTTGTCAATCGTTTGGA
This sequence comes from uncultured Melioribacter sp., assembly GCA_964477915.1. Lineage (GTDB taxonomy): Bacteria > Bacteroidota > Ignavibacteria > Ignavibacteriales > Melioribacteraceae > WGAL01. The sequence continues at coordinate 5,447 of CAYZGB010000128.1, forward strand.
TAAATTCAAAACGATAGCCTCTTTGCCTAAAATTAAATCAATTCCGAAAAAACCTTTCGAATACAAAAAACGTAAAACGTTTGAAGTAGCGGGAATTGGCGGTGAAAGAAATATTTCCGTAATTCAAAATTTTGAAGATGATGAAGAAATAACAGCGGAATCCATTGTAAAATTAGGCTTTTCTTTTAATGAGAATAAAATAGTTAAAAATGCAAACTCGCCGGATTTTTTTGCAAGCAAACGTAAAGGCAGAAAAACAAAATTGATAAACATTGAAAAATTAGAAGAAAATAAAGGCGAATGTTTGAATAATGTTCCATTATCTCATTTTGAAAAAAATTCAGATAAACCCGTTGTAGTTACATTTGATATTGATGAAATGTTTTCGGATAATTTCAACGAAATTGCAAATAATGAAAACGTAATTTTCCTACCGAAAATAAAGGGCGAAAATTACTTCCTCGAAATGCGTAGAATTTTCTTTGAGCTTGATGATCGCAAAATTGAAAATCCGGTAATACTTCACAAAAAATACGATACGGATGATTTTGAAAAATTAACCGTTTTTGCATCGACAGATTTTGGTTCGGTTTTTCTTGAAGGATACGGCGATGCCATTTGGATTGAAAGTGAAAATTTCCCACACGAAAAAATTAACGAATTGAGTTTTGCAATTCTTCAAGCCTCTCGCGTTAGAATTTCTAAAACCGAATATATTGCTTGTCCTTCGTGCGGTAGAACGCTTTTCGATTTGGTGGAAGTTACAAATAAAATCCGTGAGAAAACATCGCACCTTGTGGGAGTAAAAATCGGAATAATGGGATGTATTGTAAATGGTCCCGGCGAAATGGCTGATGCCGATTACGGTTACGTAGGAACTGGTCCCGGTAAAATTACGCTTTACAAAGGACAAAAAGTTGTTAAGAGAAATATTCCTTCGGAAATTGCGGTAGAGGAATTAATCAATTTAATTAAAGAA
>CAYZGB010000129.1:0-6351 GCA_964477915.1 uncultured Melioribacter sp.
CTATTTTATCATAAACTTTTAATACTTCCGGGGAAGTGTTAGGATCCACTTGCGGAAGCTCGAGCAAAGGTTCGTCGGCTTCTACTATGTAATCAATTTTATTAATGTGAATGAAACTATTACCCAAGCCTCGTGGCATATTTCTATTTACTTGTGCAATTACCACTTTTGCTTTTTCGGCGGGTGTTTTAATATTTCCCACATCAATTCCGTAACTACAAAATCCAAATTCGTCTGGGGGCGAAACATTTATAAGAGCAACGTCTGGAGTAATTATTCCACGTTTGAATAAAAGTGTAACCTCGGAAAGAAAGATCGGAATAAATTCCGCTCTGCCTTCGTTTACCGCTTTTCGTGTATTTGCTCCAATAAAGAATGCTTTATGTTTGAAATGCTTTTCCATTTCGGGTTGCATATAAGGTAAATCGCCAACGATTAAAATATGGTAAAGTTCAACTCCGTAAAGTTCATCTTTCCTATTGACCATTGCATTAATTAACGCCATAGGAGCAGCACCGCCGGGCTGTATTACGATTTTATCGCCCGAAGAAATTACTTTTACCGCTTCTTCGGCACTAACAACTTTGGATAAATATTTTTTTACCCAAGTAGCATTTGATGTTTTATATTGAAAAGTTTCCGATGTCATTTGGTTTTCTTTCTAATTTGTTGGAAAAATTCGCAATCGTCTAAATTCCAAATTAAAAGTATCCGCAAGAAATTCGTTTGTGCAAAAACCTTGATGTGCCCAAATGCCGTTTGCAATTTGCGGTTGAGTTAGCAAAGTATGTTCAAGTCCGTTATTTGCAAGCATTTCAATGTATTTAACAGTTGTATTTGTCAAACCGTAACTCGAACTTCGTGGAACAATTGCAGGCATATTGGGAACACAATAGTGAATAATATCGTGTTTAACAAACACAGGATTAGAAATTGTTGTTGGTCTGCTTGTTTCAAAACAACCACCTTCGTCGATCGAAACATCGATAATAACAGAACCGCGTTTCATTTCTTTAACAGTATCTTCGCTAACAAGATGATTTTGGTTTTCGTTGCTAATATGAACAGCACCGATAAATAAATCGGCAAATTTTGCTCCACGTTCAATTGTGTAAGGATTTGCAGCAACGGTTGTTACTGTTTTCCCTAACAAGTTTTCAATTCGGCGTAATTTATTTACGTCTTCGTCAAGAAGAATTACTTGTGCACCGGTTCCAATTGCGGTACGTGCTGCGGATAATCCGACAACTCCGGCACCAAGAATAACAACAGCAGCAGGTGCAACGCCCGGAAGTCCGCCCATTAAAATACCGCGACTGTTTTCAATTCCGCCACCAAGGAATCTTGCTCCTTCTTGAATTGCAAGTTGTCCGGTAATTTCGCTCATTGTTTCCAAAATAGGGAAATGTCCATCGTTGCCGATAAACTCGTAACCGATAGCGGTAACTTTTTTCGAAATTAAATTTCGTGCTATTATTTCGCGGTCGTAAGCCAAATGTAAAAAAGAAAAAATTATTTGGTTAGCATTTAAGAACTCGGCTTCGTCCGAATTTACCGGTGCAACTTTTGCAATAATTTCTGCACGTTGAAAAATTTCTTCGTGCGAATAAACAATTTCGGCTCCAACTTTGCGATAATCCTCATCACAAAAATTACTTGCCTTGCCTGCTTTGCTTTCAACGTAAACAACGTGGCCGTTTCTTACAAGCTGATGAACGCCTGCCGGTGTTAAAGCAACACGTTTTTCATCTGGGAAAGTCTCTTTTGGAATTCCTATTCTCATTTTCACCATTCAATTATTTTTTCCAATTCAAAATACATAAAATGAAAATACTTTTAAATATGATTTTCAATTTAGTTTTTAATCTGATTTTATTATTTAAACGAAAAAAAGCCACACGTTGTGGCTCTTTTTCGACTAACTAACTATGAGGCTATGAGGAAAATTAAATTTCTCTTTTACAAATCTATAAAAATTTTATTCATTTCAAAATTAATTTCGGTTAAAGATTTCCGATACAAGTTGTAGGAAAACATTTTTCTGATTTGCAGCGGTTGTTTTTATTGTTAAATCGGCATTCAAAAGTGCCTTTGCCGCTTGTTTGATTTTATCTTCCGTTGTAAAATAAGGAGAAGACGTAATTTTTTGATAATAGAAAGGATGCGCCCCAACTTTTTTTGCTTCGGCTTGTTTATTCGGTAATGGATTTCTTTTAAATTCGAGGCTTTGAGTTAAGATGTAAACAGCACTTGTTAGAATAGGAAGAATTTCGTAGAGTTGAATTCCGTTATCCAATAAATGAAAAGCAATTTTTATTGAAAGCTGCTTGTTGCCTTTGAGGAAAGCATCCTGTAAATCGAAAGTTGTATATTTTTTTGTTGGCGAAGTTAAATTGATAATATTTTCAGCCGAAACGGTTTTACCTTCGCCGAGATAGTCGCGAAGTTTTTCGATTTGCCTCATTAGCAGTTGCTTTTCTTCTCCAACTATTTCGAGTAAGCGTTGAGCATTTTCGTTATCAATAAATATTTTAAGTTCTTTAGCACGTGCTTTAATCCAACCTATTAATTGTGAACCACTGATTTTTTTTGCTTCGAACAAATATCCTTTTGAGGCTAATGTTTTGTAAGGTTCTGAATTTGCATTAAGTCTTGTTGATTCGTCAAGCAAAATCAAAATTGTCGAAAAAGTTGGAGCTTCAATGTATTCGGTAAGTTTCTTTTTTTCTTTTACAAGGTTAAATTTTTTAACAACAACTAATTTTTTTTCACTTCCGAAAGGGAAAGAAGATGCATTCATTAAGATTTCGGTTAAGTTTGTTGCCTTTGTAGCGTGCAGAGTTTCGTTATCAAAATCCGATGTAAGTAAATCCGAATAAGTTTTTTTTATTAACTCAACTGCTTTTTCGATTGCAAAATTATCTTCTCCGAAAAAATAATAAATTGGTAACGGTTCATTTTTTAACAAGGGTAGCAAATCTTTTATCTGCTTCAGCTTAATTTGTGTTTTAGCCATTTATTTTACCTTTTTTCTCAAATTTTACGGCAAGCATAAGCAAATATATAAAGCCTCCCCAGATTATTCCCAAAACTAAAATTGCTGTAATCAAAGTCATTTCTTCTCTTTCCCAAATGTTAATTTTACAAAAATTTTATTTAGGGCAATAAACAAGATAATTACAATTGTCCACTGAAATATGCAAGTACCGACGTTTGCAACATGAAACGGATTCCACCATTCGGGGTCCCACGAAACCGATGAAACTAACCACCAAATAATTAAAACTACCGCTTGAATTGGAATTAGATAAGTAATTAGAAAATTGTACCATTTACCAATTTTAATATTACTACCTTCATCGTTTATTAACATTGTTCTGAATTTATCAACGCCGAAACGAATAATAGCAAAAGAAATTCCTGCACCGCTTAAAATTAAACCAACTCCCCAAACCCAATCCTGGTTTGTGAAAAAATCAAGACTTAATGCGGAGGGAATTCCGGCAAGAAATGCCAAAGTTGTTGTAATTACTACCGCTTTCTTTCTATCGAAACCAAAATCGATTAAAGTGCGTGTTGTTAACTCCACAAGAGAAATTAACGAGGAGATTGCCGCAAACATCAGAGCAAGGAAAAATAGCGAAGCGATGATTAAGTTTGTTGTTTCGCTCGAAGTAAATTTTGCAAAAAGCATCGGAAGGTAAATAAACGTAAGTCCTGTATTTGCCGGACCGGATTCTGTAATTTTGCTCATTGCATCAACGGTACTTAAAGAAAACACGGTTGTAAAAATTACTATTCCGGCAATAAGCGAAACCGAATTATTGCCGAAACCAATTAGTGAAGCATTTAATGGAACATCATCATTTTGCCTCATATAAATTGCATAAGTTAAAATCAGTCCCCAACCAGCTCCGGTATCCCAAGCATTTTGAGTTAAAGCATTCAACCAAACTTTGAAATCAAAAAGGTACTTTGTTTTGGGAGTAAAAAAATATTTTAAACCTTCGATTGCATTGGGCAATAACAACGCACGAATCATCAACAAAATTAGAATAACCAATAAAGAAACAACCAAAACTTTACTTGTTTTTTCAATACCGTTTTTTATTCCTTTGTAAACAACGAAACCCGAAATTGTTATTGCGAGAAAGTGATAGAACAAAGGTGAATAACCAGAAGAAAATGAATTCCAATATTGGAAATAATCTTTTACATTAAAAAGATTACCGGAGATCGAGGCAATGAAATATTTAATAACCCAACCGGTTACGACGGAGTAGTAGAACATTATTGCAGTTGAAACAAAAGCAATGTAAGCACCGAGCCAAGTAAAACTTTTTCCCGCTATAATTCCTATTGCACCAAGAGGACCTTTGCGTGCAAATTTCCCAATTGCGAACTCGGCAATAATTAACGGCACGGACCAAATAAAAAGAAAAATAACCCAAGGAATTAGAAACGAACCGCCCCCGTTTTGTGCAACTATTCTTGAAAATCTCCAAATGTTACCAGTTCCAACTGCAATTCCTAACGTGGAAATTATCAAACCCCAACGTGATGAAAAAAAATCTGTATTTTTATCCATTCTATTAGATTTTTATTTGCAAATATACGATAATATGTTTTATTGAATAATTTATAATTGGATTTATAAACACTCGGAATCATTACTAACACTGTCAACTTTTTTCAGAACGGGATATGATGCAAATAATTCACCATTCATAATTAAACATTTAACTTTGCCTTTTCAATTCCCAAATTCTTTCCTTGTAAAACCAAATGCTTTTTGATAAATTTTCAAATTGTATTTTCAAAAAAAATTAAGAGTGAAAAATGAAATATCCTTTTGCGGAAATTGAACCGAAGTGGCGTAAATATTGGGAAGAAAACAAAATTTACAAAACCGACCTAAAAAAAACAGATAATAAAGAATATGTTCTTGTGATGTTTATTTATCCATCCGGGGCAAAACTTCACATCGGGCATTGGTATAATTACGGACCGACGGATTCTTACGCGCGTTTCAAAAAGATGAAAGGGCTGAATATATTTGAACCAATGGGCTACGATGCTTTCGGATTGCCGGCGGAAAATTACGCAATAAAAACGGGCGTTCACCCGCAAGATAGCACTCTTAAAAATATTGAAGATATTCGCGAGCAGCTTAAAACAATGGGCTGTATGTACGATTGGGATGCGGAGTTAATGACGTGCGTTCCCGAGTATTACAAATGGAATCAGTGGCTTTTCCTTAAACTTTACGAAAAAGGTTTGGCGTACAGAAAAGAGGCACCGGTAAACTGGTGTCCTTCGTGTCAAACGGTTTTGGCAAACGAGCAAGTTCAAGCCGACGGCACTTGCGAACGTTGCGGAACACCGGTTGAAAGGAAAAAACTTACTCAATGGTTTTTCAAAATAACGGAATATGCTGATGAACTTTTGGAAGGCTTGGATAAAATTGATTGGCCCGAAAAAACAAAAATAATGCAACGCAATTGGATTGGTAAAAGTTACGGAACACAACTCGATTTTGCAATTGAAGATTCGGATGAAAAAATTAGTGTGTTTACTACTCGTCCCGATACCTTGTTTGGCGTAACTTACGTTGTAATTGCACCCGAACACGAAATTGTAAATAAAATTGTTAAACCGGAATTTAAGGAAAAAGTTGACGAATATATCAATTCGGTTAAAACACTTTCCGAAATTGAACGCACTTCCACAACCAAAGAAAAAACTGGTGTTCCAACAGGTGCGTTCGCAATCAATCCCGTAAACGGCGAGCGTGTGCCTATTTGGATTGCCGATTACGTACTTTCGACTTACGGAACCGGTTGCGTAATGGCTGTGCCGGCACACGACGAACGCGATTTCGAATTTGCGAAGAAATTCGGATTGCCGATAAAAAAAGTGATTTTGCAAGAAGGCACAAATCCCGAAGACGAATTAATCGAAGCCTACACGGAACCCGGAATTATGATAAATTCCGGTAAGTTTGACGGAATGAAATCCGAAGAGGCGAAAAAGGAAATTACCGAATGGCTTAAAGAAATGGGCGTCGGTGATTTCAAAGTAAATTACAAATTGCGGGATTGGTTAATTTCCCGTCAAAGATATTGGGGGACACCGATTCCGATTGTCTATTGCGAAAAGTGCGGCGAAGTTCCCGTCCCTGAAGACCAACTTCCTGTTAAACTTCCTTACAATGTCGATTTCAAACCGCACGGTGCATCACCTCTTGCACGTAACGAGGAATTTGTAAATACAACTTGTCCGCGTTGCGGTGCACCGGCAAAACGCGATGTTGATACGATGGATACTTTTGTCGATTCTTCTTGGTATTAT
>CAYZGB010000130.1:0-6303 GCA_964477915.1 uncultured Melioribacter sp.
AAGAATAGTGAGTTTTTTATTTTCAAAAATTCTAATTTCGGTTTTACGTTTTAACGTTAAATCTTTAGCAACAATTTTAAGTTTTGGGTATTTATCGAGAAGTGAATTTAATTCAAGTAAAATAAAATCAATGGTTACATCGCGTGGAACTTTTATTCGGTAAATTTTATCAACTATGTTTTTCTTTTTATCAACCTTGATTGCAGAAACCCATTCCTTACGAAAACCCCAATTTTTTAATGCTTGATTAAATTTTTTTTCAATCTCTTCCGAATTAAAGATTTGTTGATTTTGATTTGTTAGGGATTTATTTCTTTGGTTTGATGTATTTGTGTATTTAAAAATAATAATCGCGGCTACCAAGAGTAAGGCAACCGCGAAAAGAGTGAAAATTATTTTTATTTTAATATCGTACTTCACTTTTATTTATTCTTGAACTCCGGTTTTCTTTTTTCGAGAAAAGCGGTTGTGCCTTCTTTGAAATCTTCGCTTCCGATACAAACAGCAAATAAACCGGCTTCGTATTTTTGACCTTCGTTTTGCGACATTTCTTTTGTTGCAAGCACAGCTTTAAGTGCCATTCGGATTGCAATTTGTCCTTTGCTTGCGATTTTCTCTGCAAGTTTTATTGCTTCGTTCATTAATTCATCGGCAGCGTAAACGTGATTTACCAACCCAATTCTGTAAGCCTCGTCGGCATTAATCATATCACCGGTTAAAATGTATTCCAATGCCCTACCCGGATTTATCAAACGTGCTAAACGTTGCGTTCCTCCGTAGCCCGGAATAATTCCCAAATTTACTTCCGGCTGTCCAAACATTGCTTTTTCCGAAGCCAATCGAATATGGCACGCCATTGCAAGTTCGCAACCGCCACCAAGTGCATATCCGTTAACCGCAGCAATTACAGGTTTGCCGAGATTTTCAATTAAATTAAATACGTTCTGTCCTTTAACAGACATATTTTCGCCGTTAACAACATTCATTGAATTTAATTCTTTAATATCCGCACCGGCAACAAATGCCTTTTCGCCCGCACCGGTTAAAACTACGGAAAAAATTTCTTCATCGTTTTTAATTGCCGTAAATACTTCGCGTAATTCGTTAATTGTTGCATCATTCAATGCGTTTAATTTTTCGGGACGATTAATTGTAACAATCGCAACACGTCCTTTCTTTTCGAGTAAAACATTTTGGTTCATTTTCCACCTCTAAATTTTTATAAAAATCGGAATTCTAACTCGTAATGTAAATCCCAAAAATTGATAAGCGTAAAAATAATTATAAGTAATAAGTGCATCGAGCAAAAACATTGACATTCCAACTCCGGCATGGATACCAAATTTCATTTCATCATTCGAAAATTGAACTTTATAGCCTGTTGTTGCTTGGTTAACCGTGTGAATAACAGCTAAGTTCAATCCTCCTTCTACAAATGGCATCAGCAGAACAACTTCTTTCGAAACAGGAGAAAAATAATATCTAACTCCGGGTTCGAGCGAGTAAATGCGTGAATAAACCTCAAATGAAGGTTTGTTCAAAATATTGACAAACTCGGCGGGGAAACTAGCAAAATTTAATTTTCCATAAACAAAAAAAGGCAAACTTTCGTTATCGCCGTAGGAAATAATTCCTTCGAAACCCGAAGCAAAAAAATGATTTGACGAAAAATCACCCACTGCAAACCTCGGACCAACTCCAAGCGAAAAAAACAAGCCACGCGCATCGCCGAGATTTACATTTAACAATTGTCCGTAAAAATTCGAGCTAATGAAAAAGACAAAAAGTAATATTTTAATTTTCGTTTTCATTAATATTTTACTTTGAATAAAAACAGTCCTTTTGCTTTGACCGAATTGCTTGCTGCTTTTCTATCTTTTGCTTGCAAAACTTTCTCAATAAAAACTTCCGGTTCGTCTTTTGAGTAAGCATCAAGTAAAGTTCCTATAATTGTGCGAACCATTCCGTGCAAAAAACGATTTGCTTCGATATAAAAAATAACCAAATTCCGCGAGCGTCTCCAATGAATTGAATAAATTTTACAAACCTTGTTTTTCGTTTCCGATTTTGTTTTTGCAAACGAAGTAAAATCGTGCTCGCCTTTAAGAACAAGGGAAATATCGTTCAATCTTTCTAAATCAATATTTTTCATTGCGGGATTTAGCCAGGAAAATTTATCGAAAAAAGGCGACTTGACAAGCGAGAACAAATAAATGTAACTTCTTCTTTTTGCGTCGAAACGAGCGTGAAAATCTTTCGGCATTTCCCCGTAATCGATTACCGAAATTGTTCGAGGCAAAACGGCATTTAGCGAGTGAATAAATTTCCATAATTCCATATCGGATTTTGTTTGGAAATTCGCTACTTGGCCCAAAGCGTGAACGCCCGTATCCGTACGACCGGAACCGATTAAATTTATCTCTTCTTTCAAAAGCATTTCGATTTTTTCTTTAAGAACAGCCTGCACTGTTTTTGCATTCTTCTGCATTTGCCAACCGGCGTAAGGCGTGCCGTCGTATTGAACGGTTAATTTTATGTTTCTCATCGCTTGTTAAAATCTGCCGTAAATGTTTAACGAAAGCCCAACCGCATTATTTCCAAGATAATTAACGCCTATATTGTAGTTAAGTTTGTTCTCTCTAATTTTTCTATTATGATTTTTTACAACAATTACAGCATCAATCGCACTTGCAATTCTATTCAAAATTAATGCACTAACAACAAACTTCATATTGTTAAATGCAGTTTCGCTCGAATTTCGAATTGCCCGATATTTCTTGCGGTTACCAACTTCATCCCATTTCCAATAATGTGTTTGTGTATCGTAAACTTTATCGTAATTTCGTTCCAATTCCATTTCGTCGTTGTAAATAAAAATATCGTCGTAATTTCCTATTATTCCCCAATAAGTATCGTCTTTCCCATTAGGATTTACTCTTGCGTGAAGTTGTGCAAAAGCAATGTAATCGTCGCGTTTTGTGTTTGCATAGAAATTTACACCAAATAATGTAAGCCATAAACCGGCATCGGCAATTGTAAAAAATTTACCGAGCGAATAATCGCCGGCGTAAAGTTCTCCCATTCCGGGAAGTAGAAGCGAGTAAACAATTCCCAATCCCACACTTTTTTCTTTTTGCGAATATTCATCTCCGAATTTAGCAAAAGGGTTGGAAGTTAAATTACGTTCTGCAATTTGACTTTGTGCATTCAAATTAATTGAAGAACAAAAAAGCAAAATCACAAGCGATAAATATTTTATTTTATTCATAATTACCTTTTCCATTTGGATACAATGTTACAATTATGTTCGTTAAAAACATTTTTACCTTCGGGTGTAAACATAAAATCGATTCGCGGTTTGTAATATTCGGTTATTCTCGTGCGAACCATTTTAAGTGTTGTGTTAAGGAATTTATTTTCTTCGGTGAAACCTTCGCCAAGTAAAGCAAAGGAAGCGGGCAACCACCTTTCGGGGAACATTCCCTCAAACTCACCGCCTTTCTTGTATCTATTAATTTCATCTTGAATAATTCCAATTGCGGCTTTGCGTCCTTCTTCCGTTGTTAGGTCAAGTCCTTTATTTTCAAGGGTTTTGAGAATTGCATCTTTGTTAGGATAAATTAATGCAACGGTATATTGATTTTGATTATTGTAAAGCATTACCTGTTCAATGTATTCGGAATTATCGGTAAGTGCTTCTTCGATTGCTTCAGGACTGTATTTTTCGCCGTCGTTTCCAATTAGCAAACTCTTAAATCTTCCGAGCACGTATAAATAGCCATCTTCATCGAGATAACCCATATCTCCCGTGTGAAGCCAGCCGTCTTTCAACGCTTCGGCAGTTGCTTTCGGATTTTTCCAATAGCCTTTCATTACGTTTTCGCCTTTAACAACAATTTCACCTTTTTCACCAACAGGCATTTCGTTTCCGTTTTCGTCAAGAATTTTAACAAGCAAATTTGCAACGGGTTTACCGGATGAACCGAGTTTATGTTGAGCGGGAACATTTGCGGAAATTATCGGCGATGCTTCCGAAAGCCCGTAGCCTTGGTACATCGGAATGCCGATTGCGTAAAAGAAGCGTTGTAATTCAATATCGAGATACGCACCGCCTCCTATGAAAAATTCAAGTCGCCCGCCGAAACCTTCACGAATTTTACTGAAAATTAATTTATCGAAAAGTTTAAGAGCAGGCAAATAAGCCTTAGTTAAACCTTTCCCTTTGTTGTATCCTTCTTTATTGTATGCGTAAGCAAGTTTCAGTGCCTTATCGAAAAGTTTTCTAACCTTCGCACCTTGAACATCAATTTGTTTTTCAATGTTTCGACGAAAATTTTTAGCAAGTGCCGGAACACTCAATAAAAACACGGGTTTCGTTTCCTTAATATTTTGCGGAATATTTTTTAACGTTTCGAGGGTTGTTTTCCCAGCCTTTACCGAAGCCATACTTGCTCCGTTTTTCATAAGCGTGTAAACGCCCGCAGTGTGTGCAAACGAATGGTCCCAAGGCAAAATCAAAAGCGATGAATACCATTCGGGAATTGGTAACAAAGCGGTTGCTTGTTCTACGTTGGCGGTGTAATTTCTGTGTGTTAGCATAATTCCTTTCGGGTCTGCGGTTGTGCCGGATGTGTAACTGATATTTGCAATATCATCTTCTTTTATGCTTTGCCACATTTCATTGAATTTATCGAGATTGTTAGCCAAGAATTTTTCCCCAAGTGCAAGAACTTCGTCGCGAAAGATTTCGTCGCTTTCAAATTCACCGACATCGTCAAGAATAATGATTTTGGTAACCGTGGACAAATCATTTTTAATTTTTCGGATTTTATCGAGATGATTAGCTGATACAATTACAAATTTTGTTTCCGAGTGTTCAAGACGAAATTGCAAATCTTGCAACTCGTTAATTTTAACCGAAATCGGAACATTGATTGCTCCGAGATAAAGAACAGCCAGCTCGCTCATTACCCAATCGTTTCGACCTTCGGAAATCAATGCCGCACGTTCGCCTTTCCGCAAGCCGAGTTCGTAAAGCCCAGCGGAAAATTTATAAACAAGTTTTTTCATCTCGAAATACGTAGTCGGCTCGTATTTGTCGCGTTTTTTTTCGAGCATCATCACATTGTTTGCATATTTCGCAACGCTATCTTCAAACATTTGCGGAATTGTTCTTTCCATCATTTATCCCTTTTAATCAATGAATACTTTCCCGAAAACAAAATTTCTTTTATCGTTTACTTCATCAAAATCATTTTCTTTGTTGAAATGAAACTTCCGGCACGCAAGGTGTAAAAGTAAACTCCGCTGTTTAATTGCGACGCATCGAATTTTACGGAATATTTACCAGCGGTTTGTTCTTTGTTTACTAATGTTGCTACTTCCCGACCGAGAACGTCGTAAATTTTTAATTGAACGTGCTGTTGTGACGAAAAATTATTTGCTCCTACGTTCGGGATTGAATATTCTATTGTTGTAGTAGGATTAAACGGATTCGGAAAATTTTGTTCGAGCGAAAATTCAATTGGTAATTCGTTTTCAGTTACGCCAACGTTAGGGTCATTAACAAACGAGGCAATTGCGTCTTTTGTAATATGTTTTCCGTCCGAACCAAGCACATTGTTAATTCGAACAATGTACATTGAATCGCTAAAATTAACATTTGTATTTAATACAACAATTGAATTATCGCCGTTGTAACCAACCGAAGCAGAAACAACTTGTAAATTCGGTCGTATTAATTCGTAATTTGCAGGCTCGCTTGCTGTTGTTTCGTCCAAATCTTCGGAAAACTTAACAATAAATTTTTTCGGTGCAATTGTTTTTGCGTATTCGATAATCAAACTATCGGTTACGTAAATTCTATCCGCAAATTCCGGATGATCGATAAACGGATTGCGATTATGCTGAAATGATTCAACTACGTTGTTTCTTCTTCTTTCCCAATTATCCGGCGGATCGTAACGGTTCCACGCAAGCAAAGTCGAAAGTTTTCCGAAATAAGGTGTGTTGGAACTTGTCGGAATATCTTCGACGAGTTCCAAATCCAATCGGGCAGAATTGTAACGAGTTGCCATATAAAGCATTGTTCGTGCAACGTCGCCTTTTACTGCGTCACGAGGTTCCCACGAAATCGAAGTGTAATAACAATCGGAAGGAACTGTTCCGCCATCGTAATATTGCTGCCCGCCGTTGTCAAAATCTTTATTTCCGCGAGCCGAGTTTGTGGAAACATCGGCAGGATGTAAATTATGACAATCGGTGTAAGCGGTATCGCTCGAACTTGGAAATCCGTGCGATTTT
>CAYZGB010000131.1:0-6277 GCA_964477915.1 uncultured Melioribacter sp.
CGTTTAACATTCCCGAAGCCGTTTCTACAATACGCTTTGGCGGATTTCCAACACGTGGTTTCAAGGAAATTGATTTTGTTACAATTGCACCGATTTTCTTAAGGCTAATAAATTCGGATATTTCTTCGCCGTAACCAACTGTTCCAGATGCAAGTATTACGGGATTTTTAAGTTTTAGATTTCCTATTTTTACTTCAAGATTTACTTTCATTACAACACTATTTTTTTTGCGTCAAAAACGGGACCATCTTTACAAACCAAAGAATAGCCTTTATTTTCAGCGTTTTCAATAACACAACCTTGGCAAAGTCCAATACCACAAGCCATTTCCGTTTCCACCGAAACTTCGAGTTCAACATTTTTCTTTTCGAAAAATTTTTTCACCTCCCTTAACATCGGCATTGGTCCGCAAGCAAACGCTTTTGTTTTTAAGTAAATAGTAGCCATCAAAAGATGCTCGAGCAACATAACAACATTTCCGTGAAAATCCGTACTTCCGTCATCGGTTGAAATTACATATTCGTTACCAATAGTTTTCGGAATTTTCTTTTTTGTTGAAAATCCCGCTACTCGCAAAACATCTCTTCCGCTTTGAAATAATTTTTTGCTTAAAAAAGGAAACGGAGCAATTCCAATTCCGCCCGCAACAATAATTGCAATATCAAATTTTCCCTTGATATTAAAGCCGTTTCCGAGAGGTCCGATTATGTTTACAACATCGCCCGCTTTCTTTTGCGAAAGATATTCCGTTCCACTTCCCACAACTTCAATCATAAATTCGAGCCAATCATTTCCCGCATCCGAAATTGAAAACGGACGACGCCAAAATGGTTTTACGGAATCAATCAAAATTTCACAAAATTGTCCGGGAGAAGAATTACGTGGAATATTTTCGGAACGGACTTTCAATAAAAAAATGTTTTCGGCAACAGTGCGGTTCGAAATTACTTCGCAATTCTCTACAAATTTCCGCATTAAATTTTTCCACCGAGAAAATGTTTTTCAATATCCATTATTTTATTGAGCCTCCGTTGATGACGTTCGCCAAGGAAACGTGAGGAAAGCCAAGTTTTAATAATCGATTTTATCGTTTCTATTCCAAGTGTTTTCGCTCCCAAAACCAAAACGTTTGCGTTGTTGTGTTCGCGTGAACTTTTTGCCGAAAACTCATTGTAGCAAGTTGCCGCACGTATTCCGGGAACTTTATTTGCAGTAATTGCCGAAGGAATTCCCGTGGCATCGAAAACTATTGCAAAATCAACTTCGCCCAAAGCAACCTTTTTTGCCGCATCGTAAGCAAAATCGGGATAATCGCACGATTCGGTGGAATGCGTTCCAACATCAACAATTTCGTAACCGAGATCTTTTAGAAAAATTTTAATCTCTTCTTTTACAGCAAATCCGGTATGATCGGATGCTACGGCAAGTCTTTTGCCTAATTTTTCGAACGAAATTTCGTTAAAATTTTCGGGCAGTTGTTCCGATTGTTGTTCGCTATCAACTACCACAGTTATTTTCAAATCGTTAATTTTATCGCGCGCCGCAGGTGTAATTAAAGCATTTTTATCTACGTGTAAAACGCTAACACCTTTACGCACAAGGTTTACAATATCGTTTTCCGTGATCAGTTTTCGTTTCAAAGCAATTCATCCCGGTTATTCATTTTAAGAAAATCGACAACACCTTTTACTTTTTGCGCTTCGTCGCGGTTGCAAACAAGCAAAGCATCAGGCGTTTCGATTACAACAACGTTATCCAAACCAATTACCGCAGTGAATTTTTCCTTATTAAAAATGTAAGATCCAAAAGTTTTTTCGGTGTAAACATCTCCTATTTTCGCGTTGCCGTGTTCGTCGTGTGGCGAAAGTCTGTAAACGGCTTCCCAACTTCCCACGTCGTTCCAATCGAATTTTCCTTTAATAAGATAAACAATATTCGATTTTTCCATTACGCCGTAATCGATTGAAATGCTTTTTACTTCGCCGTAAACTTTGCGTAAAACTTCTTCGAAGTTTTCTTTTCCGTAGGCTTCGCGTAATTGCGTTACGCCGTGGAATAAGTCCGGCATATGTTTTTCAATTTCGTGCAAAATTGTATCGCTTCGCCAAATGAACATTCCCGAGTTCCAATAAAAATCGCCAGATTTTACAAAACGCTTTGCCGTTGCAAGATTAGGTTTTTCTGCAAATGTTTGAACCTTAAAAATTCCGGGCGAAACTTCATCTTCGCCAATTTGAATATAACCGTAACCGGTTTCGGGACGCGTTGGAACAATGCCAATTGTAACAAGCGATTCGTTTTGGTAAGCAAAATCGGAAGCTTTTTGCAATGTATCTTTAAACTTGTTTTCATCTAAAATTAAATGATCTGCGGGCAAAGTTACAATTACCGAATCCGGATCTATTTTATTTATTATTGCCGCACTTAATCCAATACAAGGCGCAGTGTTTTTCCCGAAAGGTTCCGCAATAATATTTTTTTCGGGTATTTGCGGAAGTTGTTCAATTATTTTATCGCGTTGAATTTGATTTGTAATAACAAAAACGTTTTCGTTTTTTACCAATCCGTTAAGTCTGTTAACGGTTTCTTGAATCATTGTATTTTCGCCGAAAATTTTAAGAAGTTGTTTCGGCGTTTTAGAACGACTTCGAGGCCAAAAGCGGGAACCTACTCCCCCCGCCATTATTACGGCAAATAAATTCATTCTTCCTCCTTTCTTACAATTGCATTACGCGCAAGTTCTACAAACTGACTAACATCAACATCTTTATTTTTAACTTTGGCAACAATTACAATTAAGCAAGCTCTCATTGCTTCAATTTCTTCCGGTTTTGCTTCGCCTCTTTGAATTACTTCGTTAAATAATTCATACAAAATGTTTTTCATTTCATTAACTAATTCGGAATCGAAATTATTAAGCAATGCGTTTGTTCGATTTATTATTTCGATAAACTTTTCTTTCTCGTCGGTTGAAATTTCGCCCTTTGCACAAAGGACAAGATAATCATCAATTTCTCTGACAAGATTAAGAATTTCGTCAATATCCCCGGATGTAGAAAAATTCTCTTCTCCGTGTAATTTTGCTTTTATTTCCTCAAGTTTTTTTGAGAATACTTCCGGTGAGTACGCATCGAGAATTTCGCGAACGACGGGAATTAAATCATTTACCTGATGTTGCATTGATGAAGATAAATTTATGAAATCCGGAATTGTGTGCGTGAAATTAATTACATTACCGAATTTTACGGCAAACTTGGCAAACTCGGTAACGGTTTTCATAATTGTTACGGCATCGTCTAATCTTGAGCAATCAAGTAAAAATTCCCTCAACAAATTATGATTAATTAATCGGTTGGAAACCAATCTTAAATTGTTAGCCGCGTTCTCGTAGGCTTGAATTATGTATTCTCTCTCCCAGTTCAAAAAATATCGCAATTTTGTTATCGAAAAAGTAAATTTAAGAAATTTTCGGAACTTTTATAAACCAAGAACATCTTTTACTTCTTTCATAGCATCGATGCAAAATTGAATATGTTCGGATAAATCTACTCCTAATTCTTCGGCTCCTTTGTAAATATCTTCACGACTTACCGAACGGGCAAAAGCTTTATCTTTTAATTTTTTCTTCACGGATTTTACTTTCACTTCGTCAAGCGATTTTGATGGACGAACAAGCGTAACCGCCGTAATAAATCCGGCAAGTTCATCGCAAGCAAACAAAGTTTTTTGAAGAAGCGTTTTTCTTTCAACACCGGTGTAATCGGCGTGGGAAAGAATTGCATTAACGAAATCTTCGCTAAAACCTTTTTCCTTCAATATTTCCACACCTTTGTAAGGATGTTCTTCGGCTGTTGGATATTTTTCGTAATCGAAATCGTGCAACAACGCAACGTTTCCCCAATATTCTTCGTCTTCTCCGAACTTACGGGCATACGCTCGAACGCAAGCCTCAACTGCGTAAGCGTGTTTAAGTAAACTTTCGCTTTTTGTGTATTCGGTTAAAATGCTGTGGCAAAAATTCCTATCTCTTTCGAAATCTTTCATACTTAACTCCTATTGAATTATTAAAAACTCCGTAAAATTACAAAATTAGATCTGAAAAAATCACTTAGGTGAGATAAAATTTAATGAAAGAAAAATTTAAAAGAGCAAAAAAAAATTTTTCCGCCTCCGACTTCGTTAGTAACGACGAAATAACAACAAACTCTATCTCCGACAGAAACAGAAGATTTTGCGGATGAAGATTATTTGCATTTAGAAGAAGACGTTGATTATTATGACATTTGGTATTAATAAGTCGGTTGCGCCTAACCATGCATTCACCCGGCCAGCCTTCGGCGGTAAGTAAGTGATGAGCCGTTAGACATAGGGGGGAAATTATGGCAGTTGTATTCAAGGAAAATTCGGAACATTATCAGTGGGGTGAACAGTGTGATGGATTGCATTTGGTAAAGTCGAAGAATCTCAATGTAATGTAAGAACGGGTACCTCCGGAGCATAGTAAGGTTCGTCTTTTGCACTTGAAATCGGAGCAATTTTTCTTTGTTCTCTGTGGGTGTGCCACATTAGAAGTAAATGGGGAAGTGTTTGAAATTAGAGAAAACCAAGGTTACTATGTGCCAAGTAGCACACCACATCAGTTGGATAATCAAGGTTAAGTAGAGCTGCATTTTATCGTGATATGTTTTACACCCAATATTGGTAGAAGAATACTATCAAAAGCTTAAGCTACATTATGTAAGAAAACCTCAAAGAAATTTATTATGTTCTTACCAATGGAAACATACCCAACGTTCGTCGCGTTGACGAATTGGAATTGGCATTAAAAGAAAAGACTTAATTAAACTTTAAAATATGTGGACTGTATTTTCTGTTCGTGCTTATTTAAATAAATCAATGTAATCCCTGTAAACAAAAAGTCTGTTTCTTGTTTTACCTGTAACCTCGTGCAGTATTTTCAAATCGGTCATTAAGTTAATTAATAAATTTGCTGATTTGGTTGTTAACGAACAAATCTTTTCAACATCTTTAACTTTCACATAAGGCATTTCGAATAATTTTGTTAACAAACGAATTGCGCGTTCGGTTTTTCTACCGCCGATTTTTTGAATTTTTTTCTCGTGTTCTTCTTTGAGAGATAATATTTTACTCAATGTTTCACTTGTGCGGTTTGAAGTTTGTTCGATGCCAACCAAAAAATATTTCAACCATTGAAGTAAATTGTTGTTTTCCCGTGCAATTGTTAAGTTATGGTAGTAAAGATGTTTTTCCTTCTCAAAAAATTCCGAAATGTAAAGCAACGGTTTCCGCAGTATTTCTTTACCGACTAAGTAAAGGGTAATTAATAAACGCCCGATTCTCCCGTTTCCATCCAGAAAAGGATGAATAGTTTCGAATTGGTAATGAATTATTCCGATTTTTATTAAATCTGGAACTTGCAGCTGATCATTATGAATAAATTTTTCAAGATCGCTCATAAGTTCGGGAATTAATTCGTGAGCCGGTGGAATAAATACGGCATCTTTTATTGTAGCACCGCCAACCCAATTTTGACTTTTTCTAAATTCTCCCGGAAGTTTATTTTTCCCTCTCACACCTTGTAATAAAATTGAATGTGTTTCTTTTATTAATCGACTCGAAAGAGGAATCTTTTTTAATCTTTCGATTGCATAATTAATTGCTTTCGTGTAATTTTTTACTTCTTGCCAATCGTTACGAGCTTCTTCCTTAATTTCGTCGGAGGGTTGTAATGCTTCTTCAATATTTGTTTGAGTTCCTTCGATTCTACTTGAAGTTACAGCCTCTTTGGTAACGTGCAATTGAATAAACAAAGAAACACTCGGGATTAAATTTGAGTAAGAGTTTAGCTCAC
This sequence comes from uncultured Melioribacter sp., assembly GCA_964477915.1. GTDB lineage: Bacteria > Bacteroidota > Ignavibacteria > Ignavibacteriales > Melioribacteraceae > WGAL01. The sequence goes on from CAYZGB010000131.1 coordinate 5,873, forward strand.
CCAAACTCATCGAGGCTTTTTCGAGCAATGCGGATAAGGTATTATCTTTCCATTCCCAAGAGTGATTAATAAATTCGGGAATAAAATATTTGTATTTGTAACCTTCCTTATATTCCCCGGATTTGAAATCTTCAATAAACATATTTAATAATTTTTTATTTTAATTTAGTAAATTTAGTTTATTTTTACAACTAAAAGTAAACTAACAATACTATATAATTTATCTTTAAGACTTAAAATAAACTAACAAATTTTTTAAGTTTACTTTTTCTGGTTTTCTTCATTCGTTACAAACACAATTTTTAAAAGAGTGAAAAAAATCATTTAGGTGAGATAAAATTTAATAAAGTAAAATTTAATTTACACGAATGAATTTCTTTTCAAGTAATTCACAAGATTATCATA
>CAYZGB010000132.1:0-5250 GCA_964477915.1 uncultured Melioribacter sp.
CGCTTCGGAACTCGGGAAATATTTATCCAAATTTTAGAGAAGCATTTTAATGGAATACGTTGTAGAAGTTAATAATCTTACGCACTATTACGGCGAAAAAATAGTTTACGAAAACTTAAATTTTAAAATCCGTAAAGGAAGTGTTTTTGGGTTACTTGGTAAAAACGGAACCGGAAAAACAACAACAATCAATATTCTCAATGGTTTCCTTAAACCGCGTTCCGGCAGATGTACAATTTTCGGAGAAGATTCCTATAAACTTTCGCCACAAACAAAAGCACGAGTTGGATTTTTAATTGAAGGACATATTCAATATTCTTTTATGAATATTAGGCAAATCGAAAAATTTTATTCACAGTTTTATCCAAGATGGAAAAGCGAAGCATATTGGGAATTGATGTCTAAACTCAAAGTGTTGGAAACACAACCGCTATCGAAAATGTCGTGCGGGCAACGTTCACAAGTTGCGCTCGGACTTTTACTTGCTCAAGATCCCGATTTGCTTATTCTCGATGATTATTCGATGGGTTTGGATGCCGGTTATCGTCGGCTGTTCCTTGATTATCTTAAAGAATTTGCAAAAGAGAAAGAAAAAACAATTTTTATTACTTCACACATTATTCAGGATTTGGATAATTTCCTCGAAGATTGTGTAATTCTTGATTATAACGGAGTTGTTCTTTCGATGCCGATTAAAGAATTTAAGGATAACTTCAAACAATACCGTATGAAAGTTTTGAATAATGTCGATTTAGTAAAAGATGAAATAATAAGAAACTTTGAGTTGTTAAAATCAAATTTAACTGTTTATTCATTTTACGATTCTGAAACTGTCCAAAATCACTTAAAAGAAAAGGGCGTAAATTTTACTGATTTTCGTCAAGTGGAAATGGATTTGGAAGATGCATTTATTGGTATTACCGGAAAGTATTAAGGGAAATTATGTTTATAGCATTAGCATATAAAGAATGGCTTAAAACTCGCTGGTTTATTATTGGCTCGCTCGGATTAGGAATAATTGCTATTATTACTATTTGGCTTCAGCTTGGTGCTTATTTCGAATTTAATTCGGCAAGCTCATTTTGGAGTTACGTAATTTTTAAGGAATTTTTATATTACGGAAATTTTAAATTTATTCCTTTGTTAATAGGACTTTCGATTGCTTCGTCTCAATTTGTGCCCGAATTTCTTCATTACAGACTTAAACTTACATTGCATTTGCCTTTAAAAGAAAAAACCTTGCTTTTTTATATGATTGTTTTCGGAACTCTGTTTTTAGTTTTATTGTTTTTAGTTTTTCTTATTCTTTTAATACTAATCAGTTCTATTTATTTCCCTGCCGAAGTTGTTTGGAGTATGATTTATACTGTTTTTCCTTGGATGCTTGCCGGAATTAGTGCATACTTTTTTACGGCTGCGGTTTTAATTGAACCTTTGTGGGGAAGACGTATTTTACTTGCCGTTTTCGGTTATGGATTTTTCTCTTTGTTGTTGTACTCGGCTGGTTATATGGCTTATATTAATTCCTTGCCCATATTTACATTGCTTGTATTATTGCATTTCAGTTTAATTTTTCTTTCCGGTTTCAGATTTAAGCGAGGGGCAAGATAATGATTATAAAATTTTCGCGTATTGTATTGATTTTAACGGTAATTTTTGTTCTTTCAATCGTTGTTCCAAAATACTATTGGATGATGTTTGAAAAAAATCATTCAACACCACTTATAGTTTACAGCTCTTTACTAAAAGATTTTATTTACTCTAAAAGAGACCGTGGAACAATTATTCGCTACGATAATAAAGGAAAAGTTATTAGTAAAAAGCAATTCGAAGCACTTGCTCCACTTTATTTTTATCGCTCGCTTTTCTATTTTGGAAAAATGCCTGCCCAAATTGATACTTACAAAGTAACATCGAAAAGCTTGAAGTTAAACACAATTTTTACTCAAATAAAGCCGGAACAAATCTCAACACCACAAATAATGCTTTTCCCTCTGATTGAATCTAAACCGGATGGTCCTAAACTTCAAATGCCGAATGATTTTTTTAGAATAACCGATAAAATGGAATTTCTCGATTGTGAAACCAATACTATCATTCCCGATTTAACCAACAGATTTACGAAAGCGTTGAAAAATGTTGGATTTATTTTCCCGGCAAAAAAAATATTCGGAAATCCTTCCGTTATGAAACCTTATGACGACGGTTACTTTGTAGTTGATTCAAAAAATCAACTTTTTCACATAAAACGAGTTCACAACAATCCGTACGTTAAAAAAATTACTTTGCCAAAAGGAGTAATTCCCATTTACATTGCTGTAACCGAAATGGAATTGCGAGAATTTCATGCACTTCTAATTTCGGCTGATAGTGAATTGTATATTATTTCCTTCAAGAATTATAAACCGATTAAGATGCCAATTAAAAATTATGATTATCATTCAATGAAAATCAGATTTCAAGGAAATCCACTTTATCGGGTTATTACTGTTATATCGGATACAAGTTTAAGCCTTTTTGTTACCGATAGAAAATATAACTTTGTAGATGAATACAAAGAAACTTGGACATCTAAATACGAAACTACTGCGGGGAAGGTACTTTCTGCAGTTTTTCCTTTTTCTCTTCAAATCACTTCTGCACATTCAAATTTAATCGACTTTTATTTTAAGTTTAACGGAACAATTTCGTTAGTAGGAATGATTATTTCCTTGTTGATTTATATTTTTATTCAAAGAAGGAAAGGGGAAGAAGCAACGCAATGTAAAATGGATTATTTAATTGTTTTTCTAACCGGATTTTACGGACTAATTGCTACATTACTTATAAGAGACGAAACTTGGAAAATTTAGTTTGTGAATTTGTGGTTTTTACAGTAAATAAAAAAGCGTCCTCGCAAAAGGACGCTTTTAATTTTTATGATTAGGTAACCACCTCTGGTTGCTTTTGAAATTTATACTGATAAATAGCAAAAAGTACAAAAAGAACAGTTCCAGCTATCCAGGAATAATAATGTGGAATGAAGAGTAACACACCAAAAATTGCAACAAAAATTCTTGAAAGAAATGTAAGCGGTCTTACAAAATAGCCGGTAAATACCGAAGCAAAAGAATATAAACCTAATAACCCGAAAATAAAAATATCAAGTTTATCGATAAATGTACCGTCAATTAAATCGGTATATGCAAAAAGTACCGGCATAACGTAAAGTCCTTTCGCAAGTTTCCAAGCTTCAAAACCGGTTTTCATTGGACGCGAACCGGCAATACCAGCAGCAGCAAATGCTGCCAAACAAACAGGCGGAGTAACATTAGAATCCTGCGAAACCCAAAAAATTATCATATGTGCCGAAAGCAATGCAACTCCCAAATGTTGTAGTGCCGGAACAGCAATAATTGCAAGCATAATGTATGCAGCTGTAACCGGTAAACCCATTCCGAGTAATAGCGAGGCGAGTGTAATAAAAATAAGAGCAAGAATTAAACTACCGCCAGAAATTTCAACAATTAATTGCGAAAAAGTTATTGCAATGCCGGTAATAGAAATACTTCCGATGATTACACCAACGGTAATAAGCAATATTCCCGTCATTACCATATTTTTCGAACCAAGAGCAAGTGAATCAAGTATGTCGAAAAATTTCATTTTATGGTGTTTACTTAAATATGAAGAAAGAACGATTGCAATAATTGAGTATCCAGCCGAATATGTTGGAGAAAACCCAATAACAAGCAAATAGATTAGTACAATTATTGGGATAAAGAAATGTAACCCTTCTCGCATTACTTCCCAGAGTGTCAGCTCGTGTTCTTGTTCGAGCGGTTTAATATCCATCTTTTTTGCTGTTTGATAGACGAAAAAACCAACAGTTGCAAAGTACATTACGGCAGGAAGAAAAGCTACGGCAATAATTGTAACGTACGGAACACGAGTCCATTCCGCCATAATAAATGCACCTGCACCCATAATTGGGGGCATAATTTGTCCGCCGGTTGAAGCGGCGGTTTCTACGGCAGCAGCAAATTCCGGTTTAAATCCTGCTTTTTTCATCATTGGAATTGTAATAGAGCCGGTAGATACTGTATTGGCAATTGCACTACCGGAAATTGTTCCCATTAAACCGGAAGAAGCCACAGCAACAATTGCTGGTCCACCGGTAATATTTTTTGTTAAAATTTGTGCAATATTTATTATAAAATCACCACCACCGGATTTAAGGAGAAAAGCTGCAAAAAGAATAAACATAAATACAAACGTCGAGGATATTGAAGCGGTAATTCCAAAAAGACCTTCATCGGTAAAGAACATTCTATATAAAAATCTCGAAAGAGACATTCCCCGGAAATGAAATTGTCCGGGAACCCAGGCACCCCAAAAGAGTAAATAGGTTGCAAAAAATATTGCAATTAACGGAATAATAATTCCTGTTGTTCTGCGAGTTAATTCAATGGAAAGAATAACAGCAATTCCTGCTGCAATTAAATCCGGTAAAATTACAACTTCATTTCTATCGTGTAAAGCATTTTCAAAAAATATTATGTAGAGTGCCGTAGCGAATATTAATAATCCAAGAAAAATATCTAACGGTTTTAATGGATTTTTTTGTTTGAATTTTTTAACAGCGGGTATTGTAAAATAACCTAACATTCCGAGTAAACCCATGTGGAGTGCATTTCTCCAAAGTTCACTCATTACACCAAAAGTATTAACCCAAATATGAAAAAGAGAAATAATTATTGCCAACCAATAAGCAATATGTTTTCTATCATAAACAACTTCGGTACTTTTGGCTTCTTCAAGTATTTCTTGTGTGTTAACTTCTGGTTGTATTATAGCCATTTTATTTACTCGTACTTAAAAGTTGATGGAATGAAATAAAAAAAGGGGAGGCTAATTTAGCCTCCCTTTTAGGATAGGAAAATTTATTTATTTTCTATCAAGTTATCCGGAATCTTAAATCCTTTATCTTTATAAAATTTAACTGCACCAGGATGCAAAGGAACAGGTAAACCGTTAATTGCTCTTTCTAATTTCATTGCATAAGTTGCTTTGTGCATATTGTGTAGGAAATCAAGATTGCTGTAAATTGTTTCAAGGATTTTGTAAACATCTTCATCCGAAATATCAGGACGAACAGCTAAGAAGTTAGGTTGAGCAATTGTGTTGATAGCTTCTTTTTGTCCTGGGTAAGTATCGGCAGGAATTACATAGCGGCTCCAAACCGGAAAATGTGAGTCAATTTGTTTAAGT
>CAYZGB010000132.1:5260-6187 GCA_964477915.1 uncultured Melioribacter sp.
TAAGTTGATCATCAGTAAATTCAAGAACCGTAATTTTATCAGCACCGATTGTTGCAAATGCTTGTGTTACAGCAGAAACCGGAGGTCCTGCTGGAATGTTCATTCCTAAAACTCTTCTATCTTGCAATGCAGTTGCAGATGCAGAATATCCCATATGTTCAAGACGAAAATCTTTTTCAGGATTAAAACCAAGAGCGGTTAAAATGGTTTTGCCGGATGTTTCCGTACCTGAACCTCTTTTTCCAATAGAAAATTTTTCGCCTTTAAGATTATTTAAATCCATAATGTTGCCGGTTTTAGCAAATTCTTTATAAACAACAAAGTGTTCAACATTTTCCCAAAGCATTGTAACTGCACGCATTTCTTTTTCGGGATGTCCTTCATATTTGCCTTTACCTTGCCAAGCCATCGAACCGAAAAGACCTTGTAAAATAGCAAAGTCAACTTCGTGATTTTTAAGAAGTTGTACGTTTTCGCCCGAACCGGCGGAAGTAATTGCACTCATCGAAATTCCATCTTTACCGAGTTTATCGGTAACCAAAGTTGCAATTGCAACACCTACGGGATAGTAAGTTCCGCCTGGGGAAGCAGTTGCAATTACGTATGATCTTTTTTCTTGCGAGTATGTGTTGTTTGGTAAAGCAATAAGTATCGAGAAGATAAATACAACAGCAAAGAATTTAGTTAAGAAGTGTTTCATTTTATAACCTCCTGAATTTATTTTGGTGAATTAATTAATTTATTGAAAAATTTAATAAATAACAAATCGTACCTTTTGTCCTTAGGTTTACAACTATATTTAGATTATTGAATTTAAATTTTATTTAAGTAAAATCATCTTCTTTGTTGCAACAAAATTTCCAGCGCGTAAAGTGTAGAAATAAATTCCGCTCGGTAAACTGCTTGCATCGAATTTTACGGAATAAT
>CAYZGB010000133.1:0-6129 GCA_964477915.1 uncultured Melioribacter sp.
TTTGTCCGTTAAAACTAATTTTGCAGCAAGAGCAGCGGGCAAACCGACTGTTTTGGCAATTGCAGTAAATTCTTCTGTTCCATAATCTTTCATTAAGGATGTATATCTTCTTTTAACACCACCCGGAAATTCAGCATCGATCTGGTGCATTAAAATTACCAAATCTCGTTTTCCTTTTGGCATAGCAAGTTTTTTCTTTAGTAATTCAACTAAAACATCAACGGCGGTTTGCGGTTTGCCGCCGATTTTTTCATCGGAGCAAAGTCCGAGCCATTCAAGTTTTTGCATTATTGAACCGGTTGGATTTATTCCAAGATAATTTGCCACCCGCTTGGATACATCGTTGCCCGCCGAATTAAGAGGCAAAAACATTTCGGTAAACTCTTTGTAAGTCATTTCGGAAAGCCCGGGAATTTTCATCGTTTCGTTGGTAATTCCAAGCTGGATAATTTTTCGCCAAACCTCGCTCCAACCGGGATAACGTAAAGTAGCACGTACCATTGTTTCAACTTCGCCGAGATTAAATACTTTTGTGTAAATAAGCGAATCACGATTAGGATACGCCTCCATTTTACCAACGCCTTCAACATCCACAGCCCAAGTACGATGAAAAACTTGCGGGTGCGAAAGTACTTTTTTCTTTCCGTTTTCCATATACAAAGCACCGGCTTTCCCGGCAAGTGCAACGTTAATCGGATTCCAAGTTATATAATATTTTAATGGATTTAATTCCTCATCCGGTTCGGGAACTGCACTTCCGTACGAGATAAATCCTTTAATCTTTCCGCCTTCATTTCTTACTTTTTCAATCAATCGCATTGCAGACATATGATCTATGCCCGGGTCTAATCCCATTTCATTTAAAATTAAAATTCCGTTTGCTATTGCATCGTTATTCAAATCTGCTACTCTCGGATCGGTGTAGGATGCTGTAATTACGTGTTTCCCGAATTGAACGCAATCGGCAGCCACTTGATACTGAAAAACGGGAGCTAACAAATTAATTACAATATCGGATTCTTTAATTAAAGATTGACGAAGCTTTGAATCCGTTACATCAAATTCAAGTGCTTGACCACGGGGATTGTTTGCAATTCTTTTTTCTGCAAGAGCAAAATCCCTATCACAAACAGTTACAAACCAATCGTATTTTTCGGCATTGTTTAACATAAATGAAATCAAATAAGGCGAGCTTTGACCAGCACCGAGAATTAAAACTTTTTTCATTTTTCAATTTCCATTTTTATTAGTAAAAAATTATTACGATAAAATATGTATCGAATTTTTCAATACAAAACAAAATTTGCTACTTTAATATTTTTTCGAAATGTTGGTAATCTTTACCTTTTCCCCAATTGCCTCCCCACTTCCAGCCTTTCGAAATAAAAATTTTCACAACTTCCGAATCTTTTGTAATCGTACCAGGTCGCGAAGGAATATACTCCGCACCTTCCGGTTCAACCGAGTTTGCTTTTACATACGGATTAAAAAAAGGATTAATATCGATTGCCAATCCAAATGCGTGATTCGAAAGTCTGTTTGTTCCTTTAATAACGCGGTAATTAAAGCACGAAGTATTATTAGCGAGCATCGATTTTTCGTCATCCCAATCGAATTGGGAAATAGGAATTACGCTATGAATTGGAAATTTAATTTTAAGTAGTTCGTCAAAAATTGTAACTAAGTCGTGTGCAACTTTTTTATTTACAACTAATTGCCCAATGTGAATTTTCCCGTCGAAACCTAAATATTTTACATCAATTAATTTTAATTGTTTGCGGATTTGCTCGGGAAATTTTAATCCTTTTATTGCTTCGTCAAAAGTTAGTGAACTATCACGAACTATTTCGTTATTCGATTTTTCTTGTGGTAAATTCGCTGCAAAAAGTAAAAGCATAAGTAAAAACCTAATTACCATTTTGCCGAACTTTGAATCTAATTCTTAAAACACCATCATTAAACCCGGAAGAAATTATTTGAAATTTTCCAATTTCGGATGTGTTTTTAACGTGTTCGCCAATACACGGACAAGCGTCGTAATCGCCAATTGTAATAATTCGGATTTCTTCGCCCGCAGAATTCGGAAGTTTCTCTAAATTAAATTTTTCTTCTGCTTCGGTTCTAGAAATAAAATGTTCTTTTACATCAAGATTTTGAGCAATAACTTCATTTACTTTTTGTTCAATTATATCAAGCTCTTCACGAGTTAAGTTTCGTTCAAAGTTTCTGTAATCGCATTTCGATTTCTTTTTTTCGATGTGAGAGCTAAATGCTCTTCCCTTGTTAAACATTCGCACCATTGTTTGATTAAGAATGTGTTCAGCGGTGTGAGTTTGAGGATCGTATTTTTTCATTTCAAATTATTTGAGAATAGTACGAACAATTTGATTGAAAAGTTTTTTGAACGTTTCGGCGTTTGATGAAAAATAATCGGAAGGTAGCTTAACATATTGCCAAATTTTTTCGTTAGGTTTTGGAATTAAAGGATCACCAGGATTACCCAAATTCAATGCTCTTGCATAAATATTTGCAAGATGAACTACTGCAACTACTTCATCGAATTTTCCTTTAATTAAACCTTCCTCGTGATAAGTAACGGCATTAATTAAATAATCGGATAAATTCCATTTTTTTAATAATTTATTACCTATTTTACAATGAGTAAAACCTAAAATTTCTTTTTCGGCATTAATTAAAAATATTTTGTTTTTTTCAATGTACTTGGTTACCTTAATATATTCATCTTCAAAATAAGTCAACAAAACAAGTTTTCCAATATCGTGTAAAATTCCGGCAAGAAAAGCTTTTTCCAAAGAACTTTTGCCTAAATGCTTAGCAATCATTCTTGCAGCAGCTCCTACGGCAAGCGAATGTTTCCAAAAATCGCGAGGATTGAAATTCTTAAATTTTTTATTTTTTTCAATAAGATTTATTACTGCAAGAGCAATAACTATATTCCGCACCTCAATAAATCCAAGATACATTATTGCATTAGAAACGGTTTCAATTGTTCTCGAAGCACCAAAAAGCGGACTATTGGCAACTTGCAAAAGTCTTAACGAAGCGGCTTGATCTTTTGAAATAACATTTGCAATATCTTCAACCGTTGAATTTTTATCGCTCATCACCCTAATTATATTTTGATAAACACTGGGGAGAGTAGGTACGGAGTTTATTACTTCAATTATTTTCTTTTCGTTAATCATTATGTTTATCTTTTTCAATTCGTTCGTGATAAGCGACTTTAACTAAATCGATTTCAAGATTATTTTGAGGTTTCCACAAGATGATTTTTTCTAATTTTTCAAGGATTGCTTCGAGTGATATTTTTTCTTCCTTTTCCATATTCTAAAATTAATTTAATTATTTGATTGTTTCAACAAAATAGTGAATAAAATATGCAGTAATTCCCCAAATAATTTTATCTTCAAATTTATAAAAATAAACTGGATACGTAATTCCCGTACGTTTTGTAGAATATTTTTCTCCCAATCCAATTTCTTCGGCAGGAAAAATTATTTCCTTTTTCCCGGAATTAACTACATAAGGCTCAACTGCTAATTGCAAATGATACTTGGCTGGGCGGTTTTTCTTAAAAAAATTTAACGGGACTGTAAAAATTTCTTTTACTTCGTCTTCGTTTATTTTTAATTCTTTAATATCGTTAATCTTTAATTCGCCTAAATATCCGTGAACCAATGTTCCCATCGGATTTAAATAAGAACCGATGTAACCAAAAACTTTAATTTTATTTTTGCTTATTCCCAACTCTTCACAAGTTTCCCTAACTGCCGTTTGCTTACTCGATTTATCTTTACTATCGATTTTCCCACCAGGAAAACTTATTTCACCGCCTTGGCGAATGTTATCTGCACGAACTTGTAATAGAATTCCGTAATCGTCTTCAATTTTTATAAGTGGTATTAAAACAGCAGATTCGAAGAATATTTTTTTATTAATCAATACATTATGTTTTTTTAATGCTGATTTTATTTTGTCTTGAATTTCGTTTAGCATTATAAATCAAACCTTTAAATCTTTCAGGCAAATTTATCAAAAAAATTTATCAATGAGTTAAAATTCAATTAAGAATAAAGTTTTGCGAAGCGTAATTGTGTAAAATAAAATTTAACGCTTAACGCCGTATTTGTATTTATTATTTCTTTTTACAAAATTGTAAAAATGTTGAAAATAAAGTAATTACTCGTTTATGAAACAAAACCTATCAAACAGTAATAATTTATAAGAATTTAAAACAAAAAAGGCTGCATTTAGCAGCCTCTTTTTATGTGAGATTTAAATTCTCTTAGTTAGCTTTTACTTCGTCTTTCAAAAGAACATCGTGAATAGCTTGTTTGAGTGTTTCTTTCGGTAAAGCACCGATTGCCATTTGTGGTTGATCATTTAACGGAATAAAGAGCAACGAAGGAATACTTCTAATTCCAAATGCTGCAGCCAATTCAGGTTCTTCTTCGGTATTTACTTTGTAAACACGAATTTTACCAGCATATTCTTCGGAAAGTTCTTCCAAAACCGGTGCTACCATTTTACATGGTTGGCACCATTCTGCCCAAAAATCAATAATACACGGAAGATCACCTTGATACTCCCATTCCTTTTTGTGTTCGTAATCAAAAACCTTTTCCAAAAAGTCTTTTTTTGTTAAATGCTCTGTCATTTTATTTAATCCTTTTTTTATTAATGTTTCAAATTTTAGTTATCGTATGATGCAGAAATTGAAAAAAGGTTACACCACACAGGGAAAAATTTACAGATTTTAATTTTAAGAAAATAAGACGAAATATCAAAATTTATTTGATTCTTCAACGGACCCAACTTTTCCTGTACGCTATTTCCAATCTCTGAACCAGAGTGGAATAAGGATAAAAGGTTAAGAGGTCAAAAAGTTAAAAGTTCATAAAGTTGAAAGTTTATAATGTAGTTAATCGTGGCATCGCGAACGAACAGAGTATGCAAAAAAAATGAATTATGTCGTAAAATCTCCAAGGTAAATAGAACACGGATAACTCGGATGCGACGGATTTACACGGATTAATATAAGCATTAATCGTTGAGAAGAATATTTGTATTTCTTCTTCGAACGAAATAGTATTTCGTTCGGAAAAAATGCACGAAACTTTGTTTCGGATGGAGAAATACACAATTTAAAAACCCTAAACCAAAGAATTTTCTGCTCTGGTTAATTTGTTGGTAATATTACTTTTTTATATTATATTTATCATAATTATGATAAATAGTTGATAATAATTAGGAGTTTATGATGCCAATAATAAAACCAATATCAGATTTACGAAACAAATCCAACGAGATATCAAAATTAGCACACACCTCCGATGAACCGATATTCATTACAAAAAACGGTGAAGGGGATTTAGTTGTTATGTCAATAGCACATTATTCAAAAATACAATTGAAATTAGATTTGTTAAGTAAATTATCCGTTGCCCAAAAGCAAAGAATTGAAGGTGATAATGGAAGAACTTTAAAGCAAGTAATGACAAGTATCAGAGAGAAAATAAGTGCCGAAAAATAAATTCCAAATTCGGTTCTTGAAAATAGCGGAAGAAGACTTTACGGAAATAGTCTCATACATTGCCGCAGATAATCCAAAAGCGGCTGATGAAATTGCAACCAAAATTGAAAAGAACTTAGAACTACTTTCCGAAAATCCCTTCCTCGGAAGAATACCAAGAGATGAAGAACTAAAAAAACTCGGGTACAGATATTTGATTATTCAAAACTATATTATCTTCTATACGATTGAGAATAACAAAATCTTTATTCACAGATTACTTCATAGTGCAAGAAATTATAAAGAAATTCTTTAAACTAAATTTAATAATCCAATCGGCGATTGTTTAATATTTTAGGAGATTTCCCGGCTTATCTCATTCGTCGGGATCACTCCGTTCGCTCGCAATGTTCTTCTCCAAACGAAATTGTATTTCGTTCGGAACTAACACACGAAACTTTGTTTCGTTTATTTGATTTTATTTTTGTGTCGCTCCTATGGAGCTTTGATTTTATTGGGGAAAAAGTCACTACAAAGATTTCGTCCCTACGGGACTTCACAAAATAAAATTTCGGATTTTATTTCCGTCCGAAACT
>CAYZGB010000134.1:0-6036 GCA_964477915.1 uncultured Melioribacter sp.
CTACTTGGTCATCCCCCTTCTACTCTTTTTCTTGATTTTTAACATAACAATGACAATTCTTTTAATAGGTTACTTCCCCTCCGTCCGAAACTGAGTTTCGGACGGAAATAGCATTAGAAACTCCGTTTCGAAATTGCAAATGCAAAGTCCCGTAGAAGCGACACAAAAAAATCAATAAAACGAAACAAAGTTTCGTGTGTTATTTCCGAACGAAATACAATTTCGTTCGTAAAAAAAACTTTTGTCCTTTTGACCTTTTTGCCTTTTCTCCTTTTTAATGAAACAAGGTTTCTTGCCTTATTTTATAAAATCCAAGTTTTTTACAAACATTTTTTCGCCTATATTTTGTGAAATAATAAAAAAAATTTATTAGCGGAATAAAATGAAGAAAATAATAAATGCATTACTATTTGCAACATTCTTTATTATTCTCATAATTTCTTGTGATGATACAGTTGCACCTAATGATGAAATTCCCGATAAAAACATTAGCTACAGTCAACATATTCAGCCTATTTTTAATGTAAGTTGTGCATTAAGCGGTTGCCACGATAACCAAACAGCGGCAGCAGGATTAAGGCTTACAAGTTGGGTCAATGTAACTGCGGATCCACAAATTGTTTTCCCAGGCGAACCCGATAACAGCAAACTTGTTTGGGCAATTGAAGGAAATACAAGTGTTACCCCAATGCCACCAATTTACGGGAACGTTCCACCGCTTACTTCCAAACAAATTAAAGGAATTAGAACTTGGATTGCAGAAGGTGCTAAAAATAACTGATGCAAAAGGCGGGACATATTTATTGGAAATTTTCGCAAAAAAAGATTTTACAATCGAAGCGAAAAAATTTAAAGATCTAACTTTTCCCAAAGGCTATTACTACTATTCGGGAAGTGCACAAAAGAATTACGAACATCGCTTATTAAGACATATCAAACCATACAAAACAATTCATTGGCATATCGATCATCTAACAACAATAAAATCGAATAAGATAAACAAGCTCTTTTTATTTGAGAATGCACCTAAAGAATTTGAATGTAAAATTGTACAAGATTTAATTTCGCTTTTCGGCTTATCGGAAAAATTTCACGGTTTCGGAAACGGCGATTGTAAAACCTGCGGAACGCATTTACTTTATTCCGAAACACCAATTGATTATAACCACTTCATTTCTTTGTACCATTCAACAGTTCGTTTAATCCCGCTTTCGAGTGAAACATTCTGATGATAACCTAATTCTTTTACTGCTTTTGTTGTATCGCAAATTTGATATTTTTGTACAAACTCACGTGCTTTTTCAAAATTAAATGTTGCCGGTCTTTTGCTAAATAATGAAAAAAATTGTGCAATTGCCCCAATTATGTAAACAATTATATGAGGTATGCGAATCCGAAATGCATCTTTGCCAAAAGCCTTTGCCGTAGCATCACCAATTTCATCCCAAGTGTAAAATTTTTCAGAACCTACGTAATAAGTTTCACCAATGGACTTTTCGTTTGTTGCAGCAAGAAAAATTCCGTTTACCAAATCTTCGGCATGAACAAGCGAAACAAGTTTTTTGTCAAATCCCACCATTGTCATTAATCCACTTTTGAACGTCTTAAAGAAAATATAAATATCGGTTTCGCGTTCGCCGTAAACTGCGGGCGGACGAACAATAGTAATAGGAATTTTATCGAAATATTGTTTCACTAATTTTTCTTCTTCCAATTTACTCTTTCCGTATTGTGAAATTGGATGCGGTTCATCATTTTCTTTTGCTCCTGTTTCATCTTTTGCCGGACCATTTGCTGCAAAAGAAGAAACTACAAGTAATCTTTTTATATCCGTATTTACCTCAAGAATAGCGTTAATCAAGTTTTTGGTTGTCTCTACATTTCCCCGGTAGAACTGTTTTGGAGTTTTTGCACGTACAACACCAGCAACATGAAAAACATAATCAACTCCTGATACGGCTTTTTTTAATTCTTCATAATCAAAAAATCCACAATCGTGAATTTCAATATTCTTTCCTTCAAGCCATTTTAAGCTACTTGTTTTACGTACTAAAACACGTACATTCCAACCTTTATCTAAAAGTAAATCAACCAAATGGCTACCTACAAATCCACTTGCACCGGTTACCAAAGCCGTTTTTACAGACATTCACGTCCTCCGTTAAATTTTCTTATTTTAGAAAAAAAAAGTATTTTGTAAAGTTAAATAATGTTTCTGTTGTGTAAAAATTTAATTACAATAGAAAAATGAAAATATTAAAGATTGGAGGATAGATTGGATTTATTTCAAAAATGCTATGATTTTACGCGGGCGGACGAGGTAAGAAAACAGGGAGTTTATCCTTATTTTCGCCCTGTCGAAGAAAATGAGGGACCTGTTGTAATGCTTGAAGGTCGTAAAGTTGTTATGGCTGGCTCAAACAATTATTTGGGTTTAACCGCACATCCAAAAGTTAAAGAAGCCGCAATAAAAGCAGTTGAAAAATATGGCACCGGTTGCTCCGGTTCGCGATATTTAACAGGAACAATTGATCTTCACGTAGAACTTGAGGAAAGATTAGCTAAATTTATGGGAAAAGAAGCTTGTCTTCTATTTAGTACCGGTTTTCAAACCGGTCAGGGAGTAATTCAGGCTCTTGTTCAGCGTGGAGAAGTTTTAATTTCCGATAAAGACAACCATGCAAGTATTGTTGCCGGAACATTAATAGCACGCAGCGTACTTGTCGATGTTCTACGTTACAAACACAACAATATGGACGATTTGGAACGAGTAATAAGTAAACTTGATAAAGAAAAACCCAAATTAATTGTTAGTGACGGTGTTTTCAGCACTGGTGGCGAAATTGTTGATTTACCCCGTCTTGTTGATTTGGCAAAAGCAAATAATGCTCGCATTTTACTTGATGATGCTCATGCTGTTGGTGTAATTGGTAAAGGCGGTCGCGGAACCGCAAGCGAATTTAGCCTTGAAGACGAAGTTGATTTGACAATGGGAACTTTTTCCAAAACTTTTGCTTCGCTTGGTGGCTTTGTTGTTGGTCCAGCAAAAGTTATTGATTACATAAAACACTTTGCGCCGGCACTTATTTTTAGTGCCTCGCCAACACCATCTTCTGTTGCTGCAGCAATGGCTGCTCTTGATATTCTTGAAGAACAGCCTGAGTTAGTTACAAAACTTGTTAACAATGCAAAATATGTACGAGATAATTTAACCGAAGCCGGTTTTAATGTTGTGCCTGGTAGAACTGGAATTGTTCCCGTAATTGTTGGTGATGATGAACTTGCATTTACTTTTTGGCGTAAGTTATACGATGCCGGTGTATTTACCAATGTATTTATTTCACCCGGTGTTCCGCAAGGAAGACAAATGTTACGTACAAGTTATATGGCAACTCACGAAAAAGAACATCTTGATTTCGTTGTTGAAAAATTCATTGAAATCGGAAAAGAATTACACGTAATAGAATAATTTTTGTTAAAAACAACGAGGTTAAAATGTCTGAAATTACAGTAAGAAAAATCGACCCAATTCGTGAACTAAAGAAATTCATAAGATTTCCTTTTAAGGTTTATAAGGGAAAATATCCATACTGGGTTCCACCTCTTGATTACGATCAAAAAAATATTTTAAGGAAAGATAAAAATCCATTTTTCAAACATGCCGAAATGGATTTGTTCGTAGCCGAGCAAAACGGTGAAATAGTTGGACGAATTGCGGCAATTAAAAACGATTTGCATAATGAAGTACACAAAGATAAAGTGGGATTTTTCGGATTTTACGAAGCTTTGGACAATCAGGAAATTGCAAATAAACTTTTTGACGCTGCAAAAGATTGGCTAAAATCAAAAGGACTTGAACAAATGCGTGGTCCTGCTAGTCCAAGTGTTAATGATGTTTACGGATTACTTATCGAAGGATTTGACGATTACCCGCGACTGATGATGTCTTACAATCCGCCATATTATATTGATCAAATGGAAAATTACGGATTTTACAAAGCAAAGGATTTATATGCATATCGTATAGACCAAGATAAAATTTTACAATCCGAAAAAATAAAACGTGTTGCAGAAATTGCACGCAAGCGAGCAAAAGTTACAATTCGAGAAGCGGATATGAAAAATTTCAAAAACGAGTTGGAAAAGGTAAAATACGTATTTAACAAGGCTTGGGAACCGAATTGGGGATTTGTTCCATTTACCGATGAGGAAATTGAACACGCAGCCAAAGAACTTAAACCACTTGTTGTTCCCGAAATTACATTGTTTGCCGAAGTTAATGGTAAAACAATCGGCTTTGCTCTTGTAATGCCGGATTACAATCTTATAATTAAAGATTTGAACGGTAAACTTTTTCCCTTCGGTTATCGTTTATTTACTCAACGTAAAAAACTCGATTGGGCTCGCATTTTGATTTTAGGAATTATTCCCGAATATCAACGTCGAGGAATAGATGGATTAATGTATTACGAAATTACACGCCGTGCTGCAAAACTTGGGATAAACAAAGGCGAAGCAAGTTGGATTTTGGAAGATAACGTTATGATGAATCGCGGTGCGGAGGCGATGAACGGAACGCTTTATAAGAAATACAGAATTTATCAAATTGATATTTAATGGAAAGCCGCTTGTTGAAGCGGCTTTTTTATTAAAATGAAATTACCAGAAGAATTAATAAAAATTATCAACGATAACGTTTCCGGCAGTGAAGAATTACGGAATAAACTTATTGCATTTTTCATAAACGAAATACAAAAAAAGAATAATATACGTATTTATTTCCCCACACTTTCCGAACATTTCAAAGAATTTGCCACCATCTCTAATCTAATTTCAACACTCGAGAAAATTGATTACGAAAATATCGAATATTATTTAAGAGAAGAGATTAATAGTAGCAAGAATATTTACTCTTCTCTTTATAAAAATCTTGAGCAAATATTATCTAACAATGCTAAAATCATTACAATCTCAAATAGTAATACTTTAACACAAATTTTTAATATTGCATTTAACCAATTCCCGAAGATTAAATTTTATGTTAGTGAAAGCCGTCCTATTAACGAGGGCATTATTATGGCGGAGCGTTTATCACAAATCGGATTCGACGTAACTTTAATTACCGAAGCAATGATTCCAAAATTTGTTAAAAAATGCGATTTTGCATTGTCTGGTGCAGATAAAATTTTACCAGACGGCGGAATTATTAATAAAATCGGGACAAAATCTCTTGCAATATCGTGTAAATATTATGGCAAGCCGTTTTATGTTGTCTCGAAAAAAAATAAATTTACCCAAAGCCCCGAAATTCATTTTTCAGAACACTCCGAATCCGAAATTTATTCCGGGAAAGCAAAGACCTTTTCAATTGCTAAAAATGTTTATTTTGAAAAAATCGATAGCAATTTAATTACCAAAATCATTACCGAAGATTGTGAGAATAAAAATTGAAAACAATTTTACAAACAACTTTACTTGTAGTTCAAATTTATTCGGGATGTGGCGCAGCCCGGTAGCGCGTCCCGTTGAGACGGGAAGGTCGTAGGTTAAAAGTTAAGTCCAACAAAATAAATCAATATAATAAGTTCCAAGATATACCTAATTCCCAAGTACTTTTATCTCATTAAAGTGAATACCATGTTCTGATATTCTGCAAAACTATAAAAATAAAAATTGAAAATAATTCCACGAACAACTATATTTGTTGTTCAAATTTATTCGGGGGTGTGGCGCAGCCCGGTAGCGCGTCCCGTCGAGACGGGAAGGTCGTAGGTTAAAAGTTAAGTCCAACAAAATAAATCATCATAATAAGTTCCAAGTACTTCTATCTCATTAAAGTGAATACTTTGTTCTGAAATTCTACAAAACTATAAAAATAAAAATTGAAAATAATTCTACGAACAACTATATTTGTTGTTCAAATTTTTTCGGGGTGTGGCGCAGCCCGGTAGCGCGTCCCGTCGAGACGGGAAGGTCGTAGATTAAAAGTTAAGTCCAACAAAATAAATCATCATAATAAGTTCCAAGTACTTCTAT
>CAYZGB010000135.1:0-1319 GCA_964477915.1 uncultured Melioribacter sp.
TAGCATAAACTCTTCCGTTTTATCATTATCAATTTTTACACGCATCCAAACAGTATCTGTTCCTGCAAATGTTATTTCAAACGGATTAGTTTGCACTTGTTTAAATTCATTTTTTTGTGGTGTAATTTCATTTGCCTTTTGTTCAACATTAGTAGCGGTTTTATTTTCCCCAGTATTTTCGGTGGGTTTCTCAACATTAGTTCTTTGAGGCGGTTCGTATTTGTTTTCAATTACAATCTGTTCATCGCTACTATTTCCGAAAAGTAAATAGATTAGAATCAACAGAAACGCCAAAATCCCCGTTGCATAATAATAAAAAGTATTGTTCGATTTGCCATTTTGCTTCGGTCGAATAGTTTCATCATCTTCAAAAATTTTATTATCTCTACTTTGAACAATTTCCGGTTGTTCTTTCTCAATTTTATCATCATCGTTTTTTGCCGAAGCAGAATCAATACTTCTTCCCTCTTTTACCAATTCGTATTTTCTTAACATTTCTTCCGGGTCTAAATCAACCTCTGCGGAATATTCGCGAATAAAAGCACGAATGTAAACTTCGGGCAAAACAGAAAACTCACCGTTTTCAAGTGCTTCCAAATATTTTTCGTCAATGCGGGTTTGAGCATAAATATCCTTTAACGTGTAGCCTTTATTTTCGCGGGCTTCACGTAATTCGGCACCAAATTTTTTTGCTTGTTCGCTAATCATTTTTATTCCATTATTTTTTTCTTCTTAATTTTGCGGCAAACGAGCCATCCATATCGTGAATGTGTGGAAACGTTTCAACACATTTTGTCTTTTCCCCAACAAGTTCAGGTGGAAAAGTTTTATCAGCGGGGACAAGTTCAAAATCCAAATTTTCATCAAGGAATTGTTGAACAATTTCAAAATTTTCATCCGGTTCAATTGTGCAAGTGCTGTAAACAACATAACCGCCGGGCTTTACAAGTTGCGATGCTTTTCTTAACAAATCCAATTGAAGCGGATTTAACCGTTTAATATCCATTAAACTACGCTTCCATTTTATTTCCGGTTTTTTTTGAATTGTACCCAAACCGGAACAAGGAACATCAACAAGCACGCGGTCAAAGAGTTCTTCGTCCTCATAATCCAAAGCATCGATTGCAATTGTTTTAACATTTTGTACACCAAGCCGTTCGAGATTTTTATTCAAAACTTTCAAACGGGATTCATATTTATCAATCGCAACAATTTCGCCTTTGTTGTTCATTAAATCGGCAAGCAAAGCCGTTTTGCCACCCGGTGCAGCACACAAATCGAGCACACGCATTCCGGGGTTAACTTCCAATAAATAGCAA
>CAYZGB010000135.1:1329-2468 GCA_964477915.1 uncultured Melioribacter sp.
GCTTTCGTCCTGAATTGTAAAATAACCATTCATAAATTCATCGAGCTCATTTAACGAAACAAACTTTTTGAGTTTAAAATAACCCGGGAAATATTTCCCTTCTTCAAAATCGAAATCCTTTTCAATTAGTAATTTTTTTATTTCTTCGGGATTGCTTTTCAGATTATTTACACGAATTGTAATTCTCGGCTTTTGGTTGTTCGTTATTGCAAGTTGTTCGGTAAATTCACGTCCGTAACGTTTAATCCATCTTTTAATTAACCAAACCGGATGAGAATAGTAATTGCTGATGTAATAAACCGGTTCGTCCTCGGGCTTCGGAAAACTGATTTTATTTTTACTGCGAATTATATTTCTTAAAACAGCGTTAGTAAGATTTGCCGCTTTCTGTCCTTGCATTCTTTTGATATATTCAACCGCACTATCTACAATAGCATACTCGGGAATTTTATCGAGGAAAAGAATTTGGTAAACCGCAAGACGCAAAGCGTTTTTAATATCGGGAATTGTTTTAGCGTATTGCCCTTTGAAAAAACCGGTCAAAACCCAATCGAGCCGTGTAATCCAACGAATTACACCGTGAACAAGTTCGTAAAGCAAAGCCTTATCTTGCGGCGAAAGATTATTCCGCTTTATTTCAGCATCGATAAGTTTATCGAGATACGCATCGGTTCTGTCAATTCTATTTAAAATTTTTACTGCAATTCCGCGAGGTCCGGCAAATATTGAATTTTCGGTATTTTTTTCTTCTTCTATCATTCGTAATTATTTTCTATTTAAATAAGTAATTTAAGAAAAACAATTGAAATCAATTCTACCAAGTTTTGTTTGTAAATCACGCATATAAGCGAAATGGGTTTTGTTTCAGTTTTTATAGATAAAGAGAATTGTTACGCACATTTTAATGAATTTACACTTTTTTCCCCTATTCAAAATTCAACATTAAAAAATTCTCCTTATGTGATTCTTCCAGGATTGTTGCTTCGACAACAGGATAAAAATTCCTCCATTTTTAACACATCGAAATTTAGGAAACAATTTCCAAAATTTTTAATAATTGCTTTTAGTAAAAAAATTTACTTCCCCTACACAGTTTACTCACAACAACAATTCTTCTCAACCTCAACCTCAACCTTAAC
>CAYZGB010000135.1:2478-5983 GCA_964477915.1 uncultured Melioribacter sp.
ACAAGAAAAATAAGTCGGGAAATCTCCAAATTTTAATAGTACGCTGATTTGTTATGCCTGTCCCGAGAATCGGGAATTTGTTATGATTCCATATAATTATTAATAGAACACGGATAACACGAAATTCTCTACCTTAACCTCAACCTTAATTCATCACTACCCGTTTTTATCAAGATTTCATTACTACATTCAAATTCAATATTATACAACATCAATCGAGGTTACTTTTTCTTAAAAACCCAAAATTCCCCGAGTGTGAAGTTCGACACCATTCCGAAAAATATTCCAATTAAATTCGCAATCAAATAATAAAGTCCAAAATATTCCGTAAGAACAACAAGTGTAACGTTGTTAATAAGTCCGCCAAGCGAAGCGGAAATGTAATATCTCCAAAGCCTATGCAGAAAGGAATATTTCTTTTCCTCGGCGTTATTCCACGTCCAAAAATCATTCCACATAAAGTTGTTGAAAATAGCAATTCCAATCGCAAATACGGAAGAAATAAAGACGGACAATCCGATTTTTTCGTGGAAAAGCCAAAGAAAAAACATATTAACAAAAATTCCGCTTGTGCCGACAACACCGAACTTAATAAATCGGACAATGCGTTTTTTATTTTCCGGGTCCGTGATAATTTTCAGCATAATAGCAATAAATTGTCCTTGTGTGAATTTTGTTTGCAAACTTGTATTCGAACTCTGCGAGCTTCTCGATTTTATCAAAATATTTAGCAACTTTCTTCAACTGCGGTTTATATTCACGTCTATCGGTAAAAACGTAAATTGCATTTTTTCCTTTCAGACTATCCGGTATTCCCCAAATTGAAAATTGTAATCCGTTTTCGCCGAAAATATTTGCCGAATATGTTTCTTGCGAATTATCATTCATATAAAATTTTAGTAACGAAGATGACTTATACGAATTTGTAAACAAAAAGCAGTTCTCTTTGCCACCTTTTTCTTTTTGCAGTTCAATAATTTTTTTCGATGCATCGTTCCAACCGCTCCAAGTATTTCCCTCGCCAAGCGGAACATTCGGTATTAGCAGCAACGAATACGCAAGTAAAATCAAGAAAACGGAAAACCAAATTCCCGCTTTGACTGATTTGGACGGATAGAGAAATTGTTTTCCAAATAATGAAACAATCAAAATTATTAATGAAAGATAGCCAGGCAAAAGCCAATTCATTTTTACTAACGAAGTTAAACTAACCAAAACAAAAGCAGTAATTATTACAATTGAACTCCAAAAGTAAAGGTGAAATTTTGTATTGAATTTCCAATGTTTAATTGTTTGCGAATATGCCTTAAATGAATAAACAAAGACCAAAGGCGTTAGCATAAAAAGTTGGCTAAAGAAAAGTTGAATAATGTATTTTGTTTGAATTGGATGAGTATCGTGTTTTGCTCTATTTACCGACTGAAACAAAAACGACGCCCAACCGTGTTTGTAATTCCAATAAATAACGGGCGAAAAAACAACAAACGCTAAAACCACTGAAAAATAAGGATAAAACGAAAGTAAGTCTCTCCGGTATTTTTTAGAAAAAAGCAAAAAGAAAAAAATAGAACCGGCAAGTACAATTGCAGTATATTTGCTTACTAACCCGCAACCGAGCGAAATTCCCGCAGCGAACCAGTAATTTTTGTTTTCCGTAATTATTCTTTTTTGAACAAAATAAATCGTTAGCAACCAAAAGAAGAGCAAAGGCGTATCGGGAACTAAAGTAACCGAATAAAGATGAGCAAAAATTGTGAGCAAATAAATAAAAACCGAAAGTGCAGGAACGTAATTAGAATATTCGTAATCTCCCAAATATCTTTCTTCGAAATCTTTTGCTGTAAAATAAAGTAGCAACATAGTTAGTGCAGACCAAACGACCGCCATAAATTTTACACCGAATGAATTATATCCGAAAATGTGCGTCCCCAACCAAATCGAGTACGCTGCCACTGGCGGATGATCGAAATACGATAAATCCGGGTGAAGAGAATAATACCAATAATATGCTTCCTGCGGTGTAATGGGAATTAGTGCAATGTAAACCAATCGGATTAAACTAACAAAAGCAATTAAATAAAAAATACCGCGAGTTGAATAAATATTAAATGAATAAAAGTTAAGTTTTTTTAACACTACAAAATCCTAATAAAAATAATCGATTTGAATTTGTTAATATAAAGAAGAAATGAATAAGTTTTGTGGTTAGTTGAATTATTACATTTTGAACAATTGCAAACAAAAGAAGAATCAAAATTTTTTCGTTCTTAAAGATTTCTCATTTCGCTCACTCCAATCGTTACATTCAAAACGAAATTTTCTTTCTAATTTTTTTTAATATCTAAAATTAAGGGCGAAATCGTTTTAAGTTGAGATTATTGATTATTTTGTAATGTTTGATGTTTGCGGTCAATAAAGTTAAACCATTCGTTAATGCAGTAGAAGCGATTAAAGCATCGGCAAGAAAAAGCGAATTACTTAAATAATGTTGTTCAACTAAAAACATTGCCATTGTGGAAATATCTTCATTTACTTGTAAAATTTTAGCGTTCCAATTTTTAACCGCCGCTCTAAATAATGTAAGCTCGCGTTTGTTTCGTAAGCCTTGAACAAGTTCCATATAAGTAATAACGGAAATATAGAAGTCCTCCAAATTATCAATCGTTTTTTTAGCCTTAAGGTTGCCCTTCAAATACCAAATAAGAACATCCGTGTCAATCATTATCATTTTTTCTTCCCTTCCTTAACGAACGAACGTATTCATTTACATCGTTTAAATCTTCTCTATCCTTCCAAATTCCAAATAATTCATTTTCCTCTTTTCTTTTATTTTTTGGGGATTTAAAAGGGATAAGTTTCGCTAAAGGTTTTCCACGAAAAGTAATAACAACCTCTTCACCTCTTTTAACTAATTCCAGAAGTTTTTTTGTGTGAAATCTTAAATCTTTTGCAGTTGAGTTCATTTTCTACATCCCAATAAAGTTTATACTTTAAAATATAAACTTCAGTAAGAAATTCAAAGTAATTTCTAATTTAAGTTTTTTCATTCCAGATAAACAAAGTTAAAACAAGTACAAAATTCAATAATGTGTAAAAAGCAATTTTTTTTGCCTTAAAGATTTCACATTTTGCTCATTGCATTCGCTTCATTCGAAATAACAATTTCTGCAAAACCACGTCCGATTTAACAAAATCACAAAATTGAGAAAAGAAAATGTTCACCTAACTTCTGCACACATAGATGTTAGTGGCATTAACTTACTCAACTTTTTCTTCAAAAGTTATTCCGTACTTCGGTAATTCCTCCAAAACTTGCGTGTAAATAGCAGGATGCGTTGGAATGTGGACACCACGTAGTAATAATTTGTCCGTTAAAACTAATTTTGCAGCAAGAGCAGCGGGCAAACCGACTGTTTTCGCAATCGCAGTAAATTCTTCTGTTCCATAATCATTCATTAAGGATGTATATCTTCTTTTAACACCACCCGGAAATTAAGCATAGATC
>CAYZGB010000136.1:0-5941 GCA_964477915.1 uncultured Melioribacter sp.
TTTCTTTATTCAATAAATGATAAGTTTTGTATTTACCTTTTTTAATTAAAGGAACGTGAAAAGTAATAATATCGGCAGAAAGAGTTTCCTCTAAAGAAGAAAATCCAATTTCACCTTTATCGGAACGAGGAGGATCGTTTGCAATTACTTTCATTCCAAGCGCTTCTGCAAAGCGTTTTACTTTACTTCCGATATTTCCAACTCCAATTATTCCAAGTGTTTTTTCATTTAATCGAAAAGAATATTTAGCGGATAAAAAAATTAGTGCCGAAAAAACATATTCAGCAACAGAGTATGAATTGCATCCCGGGGCATAAGCAAAAAAGATTTTGTTTTGTTTTAAGTATTCGGTATTGATATGATCAATTCCAATTGTAGTTGTTCCAACAAAACGAATTTTGGTATTTTCGAGCAAAGATGAGTTTACTTTTGTAACGGAGCGTACAATAAGAATTTCGCAATCTTTAATTTTATAGCGTGTAATTTCTCTTCCGTTTAATAATTTTACTTTTCCAAAGAGTGAAAAAGCCTCTTTGCCCAAAACGATATTTTCATCAATACATAATTGCATAATTTACTTTTGCTATTCTAATGCGAATAACTATATTTACAACCTTGATTTAATTTTGCGGAGGCTGGCCGACGGCTCGGCGCCCAACCCCGCCAGGTCCGGAAGGAAGCAACGGTAAGCGTACGGGTCGTGTGGTTCGGTTCTCCGCATTTTTTATGTAAAATTTCCTTTTTCTTTTTTTTATCTATGTAAAAGTAATTCCAAAACGCCTGCTCGCATTCTCGGTAGTCCGTCAAATCTGATTTTGGCAACGCTGCCCGGGAAAAAACTAATAGATGCACCGGAATTGGAAATTAGGTTAGATGCGTGATACGACATATCCGGTTGATGTCCTACAAACGCAATATTATCGCCGGGCAAAACATTGAGCATTGCTAAAAGTTCATCTGTTGTTGCACTGTTTGCCAAAGATTTTTCCTCAACAATTTCCCCTTCGGTTCTGAAAATCGATTTTAATATTTTTGCTGTTTGCATTGTCCTCGTTAACGGCGAAGAAACAATTACATCAATTCTCGGTTCAATTTTCTTTAGCAATAAAAAAGTTTCATTTAGTAAATCTTTCCCACTTTGCGTCAATTCCCTTTCATAATCGTTTCCGAAATTTTCGGCATATCCGTGTCGTATCAAAAAGATATTCATAGTTACCTTTTCTTAATTATTATTTATTTTTATGCGATTGAAAAATAAATATAATAATCGATGAAAAAATTTTTATTTGTTTTTATTCTTCTTCTATTCAATTCAGTTTTTTCGCAAACCGAAACATATCTTTCGGGAATACCGTTTAGTATTGATTTATCGAGTGTTTCAAGTAGCGATACTTCCAAAGTGCTTGATTTGGTTGTTTATAATAAATCCGTTGATAAGAAATATTCTGTTCAAGTAAATCGTAAAAATCATAAAATTGTTATTCGAAATTCGGGTTTATATGAAATTTTGTACAGAAACAAGCAATTGCTTTCGGTACGAATAATTCCCGCTTGGTTTAGTATTCTTCCTCCATTACTTGCTATTTTACTTGCACTTGTTTTTCGTCAAGTATTGCTTGCTTTATTTTCGGGAATTTATCTCGGAATGTTTTTCCTTTACGATTTTAATCCCATTCTTGCTTTTTTTAAAATCGGAGATACGTTAATCGTAAATATTTTAAGTGATAAAGACCATGTACTTATTATTCTTTTTACACTTATTATTGGTGGCTTGGTGGGAATAATTTCGGCAAACGGCGGAACAAAAGGACTTGCCGAAGTTATTGTTAAGCGAGCAAACTCGCCGGAAAAAGGAATGTTTGCAAGTTGGCTTTTAGGCATTGCAATTTTTTTTGATGATTATTCGAACTCGTTGCTTGTTGGAAATATGATGCGTCCGATAACAGACAAATTACGCGTTTCCCGCGAAAAGCTTGCTTACATTGTGGATTCAACGGCTGCTCCGGTTACAAGTCTTGTTGTAGTAAGTACTTGGATTGGGTACGAATTGGGATTAATTGGCGAAAGCCTAAAATCTATCGGTTCTTCTCTTTCGGCTTACGAAGTTTTTATAAAAAGCATTGTTTACCGATTTTATCCGATTGTTGCAATTGTTTTTGTTTTGATGATAATTTTAAGCAAGCGGGATTTTGGTCCAATGTACAAAGCGGAAATTAATGCAAGAAAATTCGGGATTAAAAGCGAAGATAATTTTCAAGCCAAAGATGGAAATAATCAGGTTGTTTCTTTATGGTATAATGCAGTAATACCAATTCTGATTTTGTTAATTGCTACATTTGCCGGTTTAATAATTACAGGTAAACAATCTCTCGAAAATTCTAGAATAACAACATACGGTGTGAGTGAAATTATCGGTGCTTCAAATTCGTATTATGCATTATTGTGGGGAAGTATGCTTGCAACTGCTGTTGCCATTTTTCTTTCGCTTGCAACGAGGACACTTCGAATAAATAAAATTTTTGATGCGTTTGTAAAAGGAATGAGTTCGCTTTTTGTTGCCGTTGTAATTTTATCACTTGCTTGGGGAATTGGTAAAATTACTTCCGAAGTTCATACGGCTGATTATTTAATTTCCATTTTGGTGGGAAATGTAAATATTAAATTTCTTGCTTCGCTTGTTTTTCTTGTTTGTGCCTTAACAAGTTTTGCTACTGGAACAAGTTGGGGAACAATGGCAATTGTGATGCCAATCGTAATTCCATTAACTGTTGATTTAAGTAATGTAGCTGGTTTATCAATTACAGAAACCGAGTTTTATTTAGTTTCAACGGTGGCATCGGTTCTTGCCGGTTCTGTTTTCGGCGATCATTGTTCTCCAATAGCAGATACAACTATTTTAAGTTCGCTTGCTTCAAGTTGCGATCACGTTGCTCACGTAAGGACACAATTGCCGTACGCACTTACTGCTGGAATTGCTTCTTTTATTTTCGGTTCTTTGTTTACTGCTTTCGGAGTTCCAGTTTTAATTGCATATTTACTAATTTTTGCTTCTCTGTACGGAGTGATTAAAATTTTTGGAAAAAGTATTTCAGTAAATTAAATGCTTGAATATATTTTATTGATGAAACATTTATTGTAATCTATAAGGAAAAACAATAATTGCTTCTTGTTTTAATTGGGGAAGTTGTTGCGGAAGTGGTTCAAATCTCCAATTTTTTAACGCATCAATCGCTGCAATTTCCAATCTGCTATCTGCTTTGATAATGGGAATAATATTAGCAACGGTTCCGTCCGGTTGAATAATAAATTTCAAAACAATATTTGCTTCTTTTTCAACTCCGTTCGGATATTCCGGCAAAACGTAAGAATAAATTGCTCGCTTTCTTTTTCCGTTGAAATCGATGCTAAACTTTCCATTTAGGTAACTCGAAAGATTTTTATTTTTTAACGAAGGAACGGAAACTTTGTTTTCTGTTTTATCAATTGCTTCGCCATTTCCTTCGTTTTTTATTTTATATTTTTCAGTTCGGTTTTTTCTAGCGAAATTATTTTTTACGAACGTTGAAAATTCAACGTTCCCGTAACCGAGTGTAACTACTTGTGGTTGTTTATTGATGAAAACAAAAGCAGAAATTAAAATTAAAACTAAATGAAGTACAACTGAAAAAAGATAATTTACCTTTTTCATTTTAATTTACTTTTTCGGTTTGAACCGTGAATTTTTCAATTCCATTTCCACGAGCAATGTCAATTACTTTAACAACAATTTCGAGTTTAACATTATTATCCGCCCGTATTATTAAATTGTTAAATGTTTTTTTATCTAATTCCCGGAATTCTTCATTGAGTTTTGCTGTAGTGATTTTTTTACCTTTGAAAAAGATATTTCCTTCGGAATCAATATTTACAATTAAACGGGACGCAAATACACTTGTTGCGTTTTTTGTTTTGGGAAGATTAACATTAATTCCGTTACTAATTACAAATTGAGACGTAAGTAAAAAGAAAATCAGCAATAGCAAAACAATATCCGTTAATGAGGAAAAACTAAACGTTGCAAGCGGTTTATGTTCTAACTCGAATTTCATTTTATTTCCATTTCGGAAATTTTATTAAGAACAAAGTTTGCAAGGCTTTCCATCTCTATTGTAATTTTTTTTACTCTCGATAAAAAATAATTGTAAAATGTTAATGCAATAATTCCAACTGCAAGCCCCGTAGCTGTTGTAATAAGTGCTTCCCAAATTCCGCCTGCCAAATCGCTTGGATTTACAACGCCGTCAAGCGATTGAATTTTCATAAAAGCGGAAATCATTCCTGTTACGGTTCCGAGAAATCCTAACAGCGGTGCAACGCCCGAAATCGTGGCAAGTGTGGAGAGTCCTTTTTCCAAATCGAAAATAATTTTTTTACCTTCGGCTTCCATAGAGTCAGAAACAACATCTCTTCCGTGTGATGCTGAATTTAGTCCGGCAACAATAACCGGAGTAAAATAAGAAGAATTTTTACTTAAAAATTCAAACGCTTCATCAATTTTGTTTTCGTTTAAATATTTTTTTATTTGTGTGGAAAATGCCCTTAAATCTTTATTAACTTTTAGATAAACAAAATATCTTTCAAAAATTATTGCAACGGCAATTATCGAGGATAGTACAATAAAAATCTGCATAATTCCCCCTTTGCTAAAAAGGGAGAGCAGCGTGTTGCTATCGAACATTCAAATACTCTCTTTTTTTCATAAATTCCCTTGCCTCTTTTTCAGTCTTAAAAAATCCGATTCTCACACGATACCAAGTTCCGCCTAAAGCGGGCAAATAAGCTTTCACGATAAATGCGTTGTAGCCGGCTCGTCTTAATTTTTGAACAATTTTTAACGCACGTGAACTACGCTTCCACGAGGAAACCTGTACCATATATTTCCCGTCGGCTTTGTAAATGGTATTGCTTATTTTAACTTCGTGGGGAAATTCTTTCATCGAAAGCGGATCTTCCAAATCAGCCCCTTGAATTAAAAATGATTCGTCTTTAGCATTTTCGGGATTATTTATATCAACGACAATTTTTTCTCCACTCTCGCGATGCTCGCCAATTTCTTCCGGTGTTAAGGGACGTTTTCTATGTAGAGCAAGCGAATCTTCCAAACTCATTTTTTCGTGTTCGCCGCCGTGTTCTTCTTCTGCTTTGGCTTCGTGCTTGTTCTCAGCAACGGTTTCTTCGGTAGTATTTCCTTCATCGCCCATAAAGAAGAAATAATAAACGCCACCGGCAGTAAGAACAACAAAAACAGCAATTAAAATTATTAGTAATTTTTTCGAAAGACCTTTTTTCTTCTCACTTTCCTCTTCGCCCTCGCCTTCTTTATCTTTCTTTTTCTTTTTCTTTTCTTTCTTCGGTTTTTTCTCTTTCTTTTCCTTTTTGTCCTTTTTCCCTTTTCTCTTCAAAAAACCGAATAGTGATTTCTTCTTTTTCCCTTCTTCACCTTCCGTATCTTGATTATCATCATCCTTTGAGCTTTCTTCTTCGTCATCATCAAAAATGCCTTTAAGCTCTTCTTCATCAATTATTTCATTTTCTTGCGAAGTATGTTCGGGTTGTTTTTCATCATTCTCCGGTTCTTGTTCGCTTTCTGTATTCTCTTCTTCTTTATTTTCTATTTCTGGCTCGTCGTTTTCATCTGTAGATTCTTGATTATCTCCTTCTAATTCGTTACTCTCATTTTCGGTATTCTCTTGTTCTTCTTCCGGTTCTTCTTTTAATGAGGGTTCTTCTTCATTCTCTTCTTCAAGGTCGGACATTAATTCCTCCTCCAATTCTTTCTGAAGATTTTCATCGAGTTCGGTTGGTTCTTCCTCTGTTTTTGCGGAAAGTTCTTCTTCCAGATCATCTTCCAAGTCGGGTGGTACTTCTTCTTGGCTTTCCTCGGTTAAATCTTTTTCGATTG
>CAYZGB010000137.1:0-5920 GCA_964477915.1 uncultured Melioribacter sp.
TTTCAAATTCTTGTTCGATTTTTTCCAATTCTTCCGAAAGTTCCGTCCATTCGTTAATTGCATTATCCAAATCAAGTTTTAGTTGTTTGTATTTTTGTTGAGTAAGTTTCATTTTTTCGGGATTGGAATAAACTTCTTCCTTTGTCAATTCATTTGAATAAAATTCCACGTCATCTTCAAGTTCGGAAATTTTATTTTCGAGCAATTCGATTTTTGCTTTCAAATCTTTAGTTGCTTTGTATTTCTTTTGTCTTAATTCCGCTTCAATTCTTTTCTTCTCTTTTCTGGTTTGCGTTTCCTTCTTAAAAGTTTGATTGGAATTTTCTTGTTGTAAGAAATCGTATTTGGAAAGGAAATAATCGATGCCGCCGAAAAATTCTTTTAATCCTTTATTTTCAAAAGCGAAAACCTTATTAATAAACGGTCGCATAAAATCAATATCGTGCGAAATTAAAATTACAGAGCCTTCGAAATTCATCAATGCTTTTTGCAGAATTTTTTTTGACGAAAAATCAAGGTGGTTTGTAGGCTCATCCAAAATCAACAAATTCGCTTTTGTTAATAACAATTTGGCAAGTGCAAGCCTTGCTTTTTCGCCACCGGAAAGAATTTCGGTTTTCTTAAAAACATCATCGCCCGAAAAAAGAAACGCACCGAGAATTGATCGAATTTGCGAAACGTTGTAATCACCCGCAACATCCATTAGCGTATCGAGAACATCTTTGTTTAAGTCAAGATTATCGGCGGTTTCTTGCGAGAAAAATCCGATTTTTACCATCGGATTAATTTCAACCGTTCCGCTGTTGTAATCCAGTTTGCTGGCAAGAATTTTAGCAAGTGTCGATTTTCCGGCGCCGTTTAAGCCGACAAAAGCAACCTTATCGTTTCGTTCAATCTTAAATGAAATATTTTCGAAGACAAGCAAATCGCCGTAATATTTGGTTACTGAATTTACCGTAACTGGAATTTCGGGTAAGCGTGGCGGTGTTTTGAAACGCACGTCTATTGTTTTATTTTCCTCTTCAATTTCAATTTCGTCAAGTTTTTCAAGCATTTTAATTCTGCTTTGAACTTGTTTTGCCTTCGAGGCTTTATAACGGAAACGCTCGATAAATCGCTCAATTTCTTTAATTCGCTTTTCGCGATTCTTTTTTAATGCGAGCAATTCTTTTTCTCTTTGCTCTTTGTATTCAAGATATTTTGCAAACGAGCCGTTGAATGTTTTGATTTTTCCGTTTGAAATTTCAATTGTTTTGTTGCAAACTTTTTCGATAAAATATCTATCGTGCGAAACTATTAACAACGCACCTTTGTAATTTTGCAAAAAAGAAACAAGCCACTGAAGTGAATACAAATCGAGGTGATTTGTCGGTTCGTCGAGCATAATTAAATCGTGTTTGGCAATTAAAATTTTGGCGAGATGAATTCGCATTTTCCAACCGCCGGAAA
This sequence comes from uncultured Melioribacter sp., assembly GCA_964477915.1. Classification (GTDB taxonomy): domain Bacteria; phylum Bacteroidota; class Ignavibacteria; order Ignavibacteriales; family Melioribacteraceae; genus WGAL01. The sequence goes on from CAYZGB010000137.1 coordinate 1,450, forward strand.
ATTCCGAAACGCTTTTGCTAAATTCAGATTGCTTAAACCCAAGTCCGGCAAGTATTTTCTCAATCTTCGAATCGATTGCATAAAAATCCGAATGCTCTTTTTGGTGGTGGATTTCGCCAAGTTCATCGATTAATTTTTTCTTTTCGTCTTCGCTTAAATTTCCCGAGTTGAGTTTGCGGTTAATATTTCCCTCGCGAAGTTCCAACTCTTTTACATCTACAAGCGAGTTTTTAACTTCGTTGAAAAGAGTGTTCTCATTTTCAAAATCGTAAAACTCTTGCGGAAGATAGCCGATAGAAATTCCTTTCTGCTTGGTAACTTTACCGCTATCGGGTTGCTCTAATCCGTAAATAATTTTTAGAAGAGTAGTTTTGCCGGTGCCGTTTGCACCAACCAATGCAAAGCGATCATCGGATTGAATTTTAAAATTAGCATTATCAAAAAGTTGTTTATCGCCAAAACCGATACTTAAATTTTCAATAGTAATCATTTACTAGTTCCGTATCACCGCAATTTTTGTAACAGAAGATTCAGAGCCGTCCTCGTTGTAAGCAACAATTAAATAAACTCCGGTGGAAACATTATTTCCCGAGAAATCTTTTCCGTTCCAAAAAGCAACTCTTCCACCCGGAGAAGAAACATTTCCGCTTTCGCTACTTGCAACAAGTTTCCCGTCAATTGTAAAAATTTTAATGAAAGAATTTGCCGCAAGTTTATCGATGGTTATTTTATCGTGCTTACCTAATACAAACGGATTCGGATAAACGAAAAGTTCGCCCAGTTTTTGTAAAGGTTGAACGGCGTCGGTTTTAAGAGATGAAATTCCGTAATCCGTAAGAAAATAAACAGTTCCGTTTTTTTTATCGAAACCAATATCGATTATTCTATCAGCAGGCAATGGTGAATTTTTTTTATTGTATTGAGCAATGACTGTAAAGCCATCTGCCGAAAGGTAATATGCACCGTCGTTTGTTCCAACCCATTTGTTATTAAGCGGATCAACAAGAATTGAATTTATGTTTTTTGTTCTCATTGAAAAAATTTCGGAAATCAATCCAGGATTTGAAGGATTGGGAATTACGTTTAAGCCTTTATTTGTAGCGACCCAGAGTTCGCCGTTTTTATCAATTGCCAAATCGTTTACGATAGAAGAACTTAAACCGTCGTTTGCAGTTAATCTGCCCCAAGTGTCATCGTCAGTATTTTCAAGTGTTCCGTTTTCGTTGAAGAAAAACAATCCGGTATGTCCGTCAACGTTTGCAAACCATTTTGTTCCGTATTGATCAATTACAAGATGCTCAAACCATTCAACATCGGAAGGTGCAAAAAGTGGTTGTGAAAAATGATACCAAACGCTGTCGGTTGTCATTACATTAATTGGCGTGTTGTTGCCCGACCACAAATTTACAATCCAAAGATTTCCTTTTGTATCTACACGCACACCGGAAGTAACGAGATAATTGGGATGTCCGGGAATTCCTTCCATTCCCGTAGTTGTTGCATTGAACTCTTTGATTTTACCGTTGTTGTAAGTTGCAAAGCCGTTTCCCCAATTAAGAAAATATGTTGTGTTCGATTTATCCGAATAAACCTTGTAAAAATTATTTGAAGTTAGTTCGGGATGATTTGATTTATTCCAAGTTTGCCAAGCATTTCCGTCAAATGAAAAAATTCCAACGCCCGTCGGATCTTTTCCCGTGGCGACCCAAAGAGTTCCGTCGTTATCTATTGAGATTTCGGAATAAATATTTTTTTCAGGTGAGTTTGGGTAAAGGAATTCTTCGTCCCCGTTTTCAATTTTTAATATTCCGTCCGCTGTTGAAAAATAGTATTTCCCATCATCAATAAAAGCTTTGCGAAATGAAATATCGGAATTATTAATTACAGTAATAAAATTTCCCGAAGCAAATTTATAAAGCGTATTTTCCGTTAAGGCAAAAAGAGAATCGTTATGAACAAAAATTTGCAGAATTTCCTTGTTGTACAAACCAAGTAGTGTTAGCGAATTGTTTTCGAAAAGATAAACGCCGGTATTTGTCCCAACAAAAAGAGTATCGTGAAAAACCTTTGTGCAAAGCGGATAATCCGGGACGGCATTAGCAAACGAAAACGTTTGCCAAGAGTCTGGTGTAGCAAGGGAAACCGCACTATCTTTTTCGATCGCAAGTCCCTCAACAGTGCAGACGTAAGTTTTGCCGTTTTCCTTCACGGCGTAATTAACAATTGCTTTCGAATTGAAATCGCCGAACTTTGTTGCTGTTTCGATAAAGTTAAATGTTTTTGCAGAGATTAAAGATAGTCCGAAATCGGTTGCAACAAATACAGTGTCGCCTTCCGAAGTAATTGAATTTATTGACTTTGCGTCGTTATTCGAAGTGTAAATATCAAAAATTTTATGAATGTTTTCCGGTGAGGAATTTACTAAAATGTTCAAGTAACCTTCTTCCGTACCAAGCCAAATATTTCCGTTAATATCTTCGGAAATTGTGGAAACGGATTGGCTGCTAATTCCTTCTGTTTTGGTTAACGTTGTAAAAATTTTGCCGTTGTAATTGAAAATTCCGCCCGTAGTTGCCGCCCAAATTGTATTATCGCTTGTAAGTACAAAATCGTTTACATCCGAAAACGACGAATAGTTTTTCCAGGTTTGAGCATTAGTAAAAAAGGAAGTAAGTAATAATATGTTAATGAGAATATATTTCATAAAAACTCCAATTGCATTTTAACTAATAAATTTAAGGGAAAAAACAGAAAGTAGAAAATTAATAAACATTGTGAGGAAGCATATTTTTCATTTCTTGAACAAAATCATACTTAACAACAAATTTGCCGAAATTATCGTCGTCCTCTTTAATTCCGCCGTGGAAATCCGAACCGCCCGAAGCAAGTAAACAATACTGTTCCGTAATTCCGTGGTAAAATTTTTCGAGAAAAGTTGTGTGGGAAGGATGCACAACCTCAATTCCGTCAATCCCCGATTTAATTATCTGCAACAATGTTTCCTCTTCAATTTTACCGGGATGAGCAAGAATTGCCAAGCCACCGGCATCGTTAATTATTTTAATTGCACTTTTAAGAGAGACGTGAATTTTTCGTTCGAAAGCAGGTGCGTAATCGCCCAAGTATTTATTAAAAGCGTCGAAATAATCTTCAACGTAACCTTTGCGGAAAAGAATATTCGCTATGTGAGGACGTCCAATTGCCGAGTTTTTCGCTTCCTCAAAAATTTCATCCATTGAAATATCTACATTTAACGAGGCAAGTTTTTTAATTATTCGTTCCGCTCTTTTTTCTCTTTCGTTGCGGAAAAACTTTAAGTAGTTCTGAAGTTCGTCGTTGTTAAAATCAATAAACAAACCGATTAGATGAATTTCCTTATCGTGCAAATCGGCACTTATTTCAAGTCCGGGGATAATTTCCACATCGTGGATTTTTCCGCATTCAATTGCTTCGGGAATTCCGCTAACCGAATCGTGATCGGTAATTGCAATGGCTTTAAGATTTTTTTCTTTTGCTAATTTTATTAAATCGCAAGGCGAATTTGCTCCGTCCGAAAAAATGGAATGTGTATGTAGGTCGGCAATTGCATCCATTTTTATCCGTATAATTCAGCGAATTTTTCGTAATTCAAAATTCGTAATTTCGAACCTTCGATTTCGATGTAGCCTTTTTTAGCAAAAGTGTGAAGTGTTCGGGAAATAGTTTCGCGTGAAGTTCCGGCCATATTTGCAATATCTTGTTGGAGCGGCATTTTTTCAATTTCTACGATGCCGTGTTTTACTTTTCCTTGAGTATCTGCCAATTGTAAAATTACCGTTGCAACTTTACCTTCCGCATCTTTAAGCGAAAGCGATTTAATTTTCATATCGGCAGCACGCAATCGAGATGTAAGTTCCTGTAAGAGAGGAATGGAAATTTCGGGATGTTTTTTAAGTAATTCGAGAAAATCATTCCGATGAATAATAAAGAGTTTAGAGTCTTCGAGAGCAATAACTGTTGCGGAACGGGACATTCCGTCGAGAATTGCCATTTCGCCGAAAAATTCCGAACGACCGAGAACGGTTAATATTACTTCTTTTCCGTCGGAGCTCGAACGGGTGATTTTAACTTTTCCTTCGATGATGAAGAACATTGTTAAACCGTCCTCGTCTTCCATCAAGATTACGCTATCTTTCGGGAATTCCTTAATTTGCCCGATACTGGCAATTCGGTTAATTGTTTCATCCGGCAATTCCGAAAAAATCGGAACATATTTTAAGAACTCGCTTAGTTCAGACATAATTCCTCCATATTATTCTTCAAGATATTGATTTATATTGAAATTTTCAAATTCTGAAATGTAAATTTTTTGGGCCCAATTTAGTTATTGCAAATGAACAGAGAGAGCAAAGCAATCTTCGTAGTTTAGTCAACTGATTTGTACTGGAGATTTATTCGCTTCAATTTATCAGAGTTTTCAATAACATTTTTT
>CAYZGB010000138.1:0-5848 GCA_964477915.1 uncultured Melioribacter sp.
GTCATCAATCCTTAATAAATTCGGGAATGCGACCGGGTGTCCACGGTGCACCGGCTTTTTCCAATTCTTTTTCCAGTGGTTTAATTTCATTAAAATAAATAGATTTAACTTCCTTCAAAATCGGCGGAAATTCCTGCATCAAAATCGAATAAATTTTCTTTTCGTTGCCTGTAATTTCCGACGTGGAACGCCAGTGCTGCCAAGCAAGCGTATTTAACCGAACATTAATCGGAACGTGCGAAGGCGGAATTTCTTCGTAACTTGCTTTCGGTTTTTGTCCGGTAAATTTGAATAAAATATCATCAAGTTTAAGATAGATTTCTTCTGCCTTATTAAACAAACTTAAATCGGCATTCGGTGTTTGGTAAATCGCTTGCTTTATTTGTTCAACACGATTTTTTAGCTCAAGTGCAAATTTTTCGGTACCTCTAATTGTTCGCGAAAGTTCGGCGACTTGTTTTTCGAACTTAACAACCGCTGCGTAATTTTTAGCGGGCAAAGTAGTATTATTTAATTTTTTTGCAATAAATTCAACGGTATCCGTAAGCGGAGTGAATTTACCATCGTAGTACATTGACATAAACACTTTGTATTTACCCGGCATTACCGGCGTACCGGATGAAATTTTTTGCAACGGATTAAATTTTTCTTTGAAATTCAAATTGTCAAGTCTCGGGTAACGCAAATCCCAATTAATTCTGTTTATTCCTTTTTTTGCTTCGGTTGTTATTCTCCGTACCACGTGATTTCCTTCATCAAGAACTGTAAAAATAAGATGCGGTTTAATTTCGTTTTTCTCTTTACGGATTTCGTCGTAACTCGGTTGAGGAATTTTTTCGCCTTCCTCGAAAAGTTTCTTCTCGAATTCGCGTCTTTTTTCGAATTTTGTTTTCGGCACATCTTTCAAATAGTAAGTAAATATTGCGCCGAAAGGCGGATTTTTAGCACGATAAAAAGTCGCACCTTGTCCGTAACGCGCGCCTTTTTGAATATACATCAAAGCATCGGCAACAGGGAAAATGTAGGCATTGTTTTCGTCAAAGAATTTTTCGGAAATTTTTCTTAACGGCGAATAATCATCAAGTATGTAAAATCCGCGACCGAAAGTAGCAAGCACCAAATCACACTCACGTTTTTGAATTGCAATATCGTAAACCGGAATTGTAGGAAGACCGGCTTTTAATTTAATCCATTTTTTTCCGCCGTTTGGCGAAAAATAAAAACCGAACTCTGTCCCGACAAAAAGCAAATCGGGATTAACAAAATCCTGCTCAATTGTATGAACCGCACCGTTATCCGGCAAATTGTTTGCAATCGATTCCCACGATTTACCTTTGTCCGTGCTTTTCAAAATATACGGTTTGAAATCGTCGCGTTTGGTATTATCGAAAGTAACGTAAACAATGTTTTCGTCAAATTTATCGGCGAGAATATCGCTTATGTAAGTGTATTCGGGAATGCCGGGGAATTCCGTAATTTTACGCCAAGTTTTTGCATCTTCCGAAACAGAAAGAACTCCGTCGTCCGTTCCAACGTAAAGCAAATTTTCTTTAACCGGCGATTCGGTCATTGCAACCGCCGTTCCGTAAAGCGAAGTCGAAACATCTTTACGAACCGCATCGATGCTCCAATATTTTCCCATTACTTTCCAAGTGTTGCGATCGATTTGTGCTGTAATATCGTCGCTAATTTTTTCCCAGTTGTTTCCTCTGTCATCGCTGCGGAATACAAAATTCGCTGCGGTGTAAAGCCGGGTTGGTGAATGCGGACTAATAAACAAAGGCGTGTTCCAATTCCATTTGTAGGAAAGCTCGTCTTTACCGGGTTCGGGACGAATTTCAATTGCTTCGCCGCTTTTTCTATCGTAGCGAACCATATTTCCGTACTGTGCTTCGGAATAAACAATATCGGGATTTCCGGGTTCAATCGCTCCCCAGAAACCGTCGCCACCGTTTGTTACAATCCAATCGCAGTTTGAAATTCCGTCTTGGTAAAGCGTTTGCGAAGGTCCGCCGAAACTGTTGTTATCTTGAGTTCCGCCGTAAACGTTGTAGAACGGGAAATCGTCATCAACGTAAACACGATAAAATTGAGTAATCGGCAATGTTGTAATGTGTTCAAAGTATTTTCCGCCATCGTAAGTAACATAAACTCCGCCGTCACCACCAATTAAAATATGCTTCGGATAATTCGGATCAATCCAAATTGCGTGGTCATCAACGTGTCTATCTTTTAATCCGAATTTTTTCCAAGTCTTGCCGCCGTCTTCGGTGTAACGGGTGTAAGTATCGACGGAATAAACTTTATCAACATCAATCGGGTCGCAGTAAATTTCCGAAAAATATTGGCCGCTCGAATTGTAACCGCTCATTTTTTCCCAAGTTTCGCCTCTATCGGTTGAGCGGAAAAATCCGCCTTTATCGTATGCCGCTTCAATCATTAAATAAATTACATCGGGATTAACCGGCGAAACCGCAAGAGCCATTCCGCCCATATCGACTTTCGGTAAGCCTTTCATTATTTTACGCCAAGTTTTTCCGGCATCTTCCGATTTGTAAACAGCGGATTCCGGACCTCCGCCGATTTTTGTAAAAACGTGGCGTCTGCGTTGTTCGGCAGTTGCGTAAAGAATATCGGGATTTCTAAAATCGTAAGCGATGCCGTTTATTCCCGTGTTTTCGCTAACGTAAAGAACTCGCTTCCAAGTTTTTCCGCCGTCGGTTGTTTTGTAAAGCCCTCGGTCGCCTCCGGGTCCCCAAACCGAACCTTCGCAAGCAACGTAAACAACATTCGAATTTCGCGGGTCAATCATAATTCCGCCAATTTGACGCGAGTTTTTCAATCCCATATTCTTCCACGATTTTCCGCCATCGAGTGATTTGTAAACACCGTCGCCGTAACCCAAGGCACGTTGGTGATTGTTTTCGCCCGTTCCAACCCAAACAACGTGCGGATTGTTCGGGTCAATTTCCACAACTCCAATCGAGTAAGCGCCTTCGTTATCGAAAATAGGTTTAAATGTTATTCCGTTGTTTTCGGTTTTCCACACACCGCCGGAAGCCGTTGCTACGTAATATTCAGCGTGGTTAGAGGGATTAACCGCAAAATCGGCAATGCGACCGGATGTGAATGACGGACCGATTGAACGAAATTTTAATCCGTTAAATGTCGCCGAAGAAAGCGGTTCGTTTTTATTATCTTTATCTTTTGCTAAAAAAATTGACGTGGTTATAAGTAATAAAATAAATAGTTTAAGTATCGATTTCATTTTTACTCCGAGTTTTAAATTTCTTACAAATATAACTAATTAACATAGAAGAAAAAAACAACCGAAACACATTGTACGATTGGTTTGTTTGTTACTAACCATTAATTTTATGGCTGAAAAATCAAGCGAAAATGAAAAAAAGAAAAGTAAAATATTTATTAGCATCTGCTGCAATTTTAGTCCTCGCGGTAATATCTATAATTATCTCATACGTTTCCTATCCGTTTGTTGAACTTTCCGATTTGAATAAAATCAAAATCCTTACGGTTACAAGTAAGGATATTTCAAAACACATTTGGCCTTCGCAGAATTCTCTTGATATTGATTTTATTGATTTATTTCTTGTCCCCGATTTCAATAACAAATCGATTCATTGCATCGAAACAATTCGCGGTGTAAAATCCGAGCGGAAAGATTTAATCCTTAATTTATCGGATAATGCCGAAATCGAATGTCTGAAATTAAATGAACAACACGTTAATTATTCACACGTAAATAATCATTTAATTGTTCCGACGCATTTTCGGAAATTCAATCTTAAATTAAAATACCGAACAGAGCCCGATGGCGGAATTTATTTTGCAATGAGAGATTCGAGCAAATTTCTCTACTCGGTAAACGAACCGATTTTCGCACCGCAGTGGTTTGCTTGTAACGATAAACCGGACGACAAATTTTACTTTTCACTTTCGGCAAGAGTAAATAAAAATTTAACCGTTGTTTCTAACGGAAGGGAAAACGGAACGAAAATTCTCGGGAAAGAAAAAATCGTTTCTTGGAAAACTTCGTATCCGCTCGCTTCTTATTCCGTTTCGATTTATGTTGGGAATTACAAAGTAATTACAGATACTTCCGAGGACGTAAAATTCGAAATTTATTATTACACAAATAAAAGCAAAGCACGGGAAATATTAACTCTTGCGAAAAACACCGAAAAGATTTTTTCGCAACTTTTTTGTAAATATCCGTTTGCTAAAGATAAATTGGCAATTATCGAAACGCCTTGGAATTACGGGGGAGTGGAAAATCAAACGGCAATTTGCTTGGGCGAAAAATTTTTCGATGCCGATTATTTCAAGCAAATGATTGTTCACGAAATTTCCCACGAATGGTTTGGCAATTGTGTTTCTGTAAGTAATTGGAACGACGTTTGGATTCCCGAAGGACTTGCAACATTTAGCGAGGCTTTGTTTTACGAAAAAACAGCTGGCAAAAACGGATACGAAACCACAATAAATTCCTTCCGTGATTTTGACAAAAACGAACCGATGCGTAACCGTAAAGGCAATTTATTCGACAAAATCATTTACCACAAAGGTGCAATTGCATTTGATAAATTAAGGGAAAAATACGGGGACAAATTATTCTTCAAAAAATTACGCACTTGTTTAAACGAGCATAAATACTCATCGGTAAATTTCGACACGCTAAAAAATTATTTTGATTTTAATGATTTGGGAATTTTCGTTGAATGAGAAAAATGAGGGAATAAAATAATGGAAACGTTTCATCTTAAACTGTTTTCATATTGTAATTTTAAGATCCGGTGAAAAAGAAATTTTTCAGTTCTGCCAAAAAAATATTTTTATCAAATTCTTTTAACCTTCCAATCTTTTTTATAATAATTTTATCATTGATTGTTGCAAATTTCATTCGTATTAACGAAGGTTTTGGTAAGCCGGATTCTTTCCAATGTTTAATATATACATCCCCTAATTTTCTTGGAGAATTAATATTACTAGTAATGAATACAATCACAAAATCATCACTTCTATTATAACTACTTGGCGAAATAATTAAAGCTGGACGTTTCTTGAATGAGGAAAAATCAGTGAAAGGAAATTTTACCAAAATAATATCCCATCTTCTAAAGTTCGTCATATATTTCGTCTTCTTCGTTATTCCATTCGGAAAATGCTTCTTCAGAGATTTTCATTGCTCCGTAAGAAACATCTTTTTCTTCAACAGCTGCGGAACGTACCGTCTGATTTTTTATAAATTCGTCAATCAATTCGGACACAACTACACTTAATGACTTCCCTTCATTGTCAGCAATTTTTTTTAGAAACTGTATTTGATTATCATTTATTGTAATGCTTAATTTGCTCATCTCGATAGCCTATTTTATTTTTTTAAAATAATAAAATTTTTTGAAATATTTACATTCTACAACAGAAAGTGTGTTTCGTATTTAAATAAGATACGAAAGTTTATTCATTGAAATGGCTGATTAAGAACAATGGCAATATTTTACTCTGGAGATTGCTTCGCCTCGCAAGCGAGAGCTCGCAATGACGATTTTTTAATAGGTTTACTTTTACTTTCTGTCCGAATCTGATTTCCGGACGGAAATAACATACAAAATTTTATTTCCAAAATGTAAAAAGATTTCTCCTCAGTCTACTCCGTAGGCTTTGTTCGAAATGACAGCGAAATAATACAAAAGTCCCGTTGGGACGGAATCTTTGTAGAAAACAAAAACCTCAATGAAATCAAGCTCCGTAGGAGCGAAATCTTTGAGCTGTGAGAAGTGAGCAGAAAACTTCAGCGTTCAACGTTCAGCAAACAATTACAAATTCC
>CAYZGB010000139.1:0-287 GCA_964477915.1 uncultured Melioribacter sp.
ACGGGTGGAGAAGTTCATTGTTCTTTCGTTTAATAAGTAATGTTTCGATTATCGTCTGATTTCTTTCATTAATGTTGGAAAAAACGGTTTTATTATTTTCGAAAAAACTTCTATTTACAAGATAAAATGATTGTAATATTTAATTTTCACATTCCTCAATGAATTTACTCATTTATTATTTTCAAATTAATTATTTCATAAAATAATACCAAATTTATTTTATCGTTTCATTGAGTATATAATAAATCCAATCTAAAGATTCTTGTCTTTATCGTTACTTATTTATT
>CAYZGB010000139.1:297-5326 GCA_964477915.1 uncultured Melioribacter sp.
AATAAAAAAAAGACATACAAAACTTATTTACAAATAATTACAATATGGGATGGAGTGGATATGAAATTTTTTTAACTTATTGTAAATAAGTTAATTGTTTCGTTAGTTTTGATTTATGTCAGACGTGAATTTCTCGTTTTGAACGTAATTTTTATGTTCAGAAATTATTGACATTAATTATTATTTAGATTAAATTTTAATAAAAAATGGAGATTTTTATGTTCGAGTTAATTCAACAAAAATTATTGGAAAAAATTTCGGGGGAAAAAATAAATAATACTAATCTGCTCGAAATTTCATTGGAAGAATTGTTCAGCATCAAACCTGAATTGAAAGAAAGATTTTTTTCATATTCGGATGATTTCAAAAAATTAAAAGACCCATTCGTATTCAAATTAATTTCAGGACAATACACATTAAAATCATTTGCAACAAAGATTGGATTAAATCCTAACAAACTTCTCGAGGATCTTTTAACATTCAATCCTTCAAACAATAAAAATAAACGTCCCGATTGGGTAGAAAATATTGAGTTTGTAGAAATAGATGCAAGAAAACTTTCGGGATTTTTCTTGAAAGAAATATTAAAAAAACTTGATAATCTTGAAAAGGGTAAAGGGTTAAAAGTTATTCAAAACTTTTACGCTGCACCTTTGATTACACTTATAGAATCAAAAGGATATGAAAGTTACACCGAAAAAATATCGGAAGAATTATACAATTTTTATTTCTACAAAGAATTTAAAGAGGAAATAAAGGGAAAGCCCATTAATATTAATACAACCGGAAAACCGGAACTTGTAATTCAATCGGCAACGCCAGTGGTTTATCCGATTATGATTAAAATGCTTACATCCGAAGAAATCAAAAAAAATATTATAGTAAAAGAGACAAAAGTTTGGGAAGAAACTGAAAAACATTTGGGTTGGATTGTAAACGGTAAAGCCGATTTATCATTTTCGGCGGTTTTGGCAATGTCAAATCTTGTAAACAATAAAGATATAGTACAACTTTCGGCAATAACCGTATGGGATAATTTTTATTTGTTGACACGTGGTTTTGAGGCGAAAGATTGGAAAGATTTGCTTGGTAAAGAAATTTATATGCCGTTGTTTTTTAATGCTCCTCCTGCAAAGATTACTTATTATTTAATGAAAGAAGCCGGCTATAATCCAAAAGATTTTAATTTTGTTTTCGGTAAACCTTTTGGACGTCCTGAGGAAATTTATCGTGATTTGGTTGCCGGAAAAATAGATGCGGCACTATTAAGAGAACCGGAAGCAAGTTATGCGTTAGTTAATAATTTAGATGTAAAATGCTCTATTTCTTACAGTGCAAAATGGAAAGAAATACACCCTGAAAGTTTCGGCTTACCGAACGCAGGCGTTGTACTTAAAAAAGAATGGGCGGAAAAATTTCCGAATGAAGCGAAATTAATTAATTTAGAAATTGAAAAAGCAACGGATTGGGTTAAACGAAATAAGGATGAAGCCGCACGTATTTCGTATAAAGAAATGGGACATTCATTCGAAGAGGTGTTGAAATTTGTTAATCGCGTTCACTACGATTATGTTCCGGCAAATAAATCGAAAAAAGAAATCTTCGATTATCTTGCTGTAATTGAAGGTGAAGAACGAGCGAGTGCTGCAATTAAGAAAATGATTAAAGAATAAAGTTTAAGAAATTTTGTGTTTTTGAAAGAATTCTAAAATTTCTTTCCCGAATTTATTAAACATCGTTCTCGTAAAGCCTTTTACGGAAAGAAGTTCAAATTCTGTGGTAGGTTTAGCTTTTACAATGTCGCGTAAAATTTGGTCGGAGCAAATCATATAAATCGGTTGATTAAATTTTTTCGACGTCTCTTTACGAAGTTCAGCAAGTTTATTGTAAATTACCAGTTCCTTTTCGTAATCCGCATTTGTTTTTTGTCTTGTAATTCTTTTTTCTACGGGAAGAATAAAATTAGAATTGATTTTTATTTTCCCTCGTGTTTCCAATGAGAAAATCGCTTCGTCAATTTCAATTGTTGAAAAATCTTTTAACGCTCCGAAATTAGGTTTGGCTAAAAATTCAATATTTTGTTTCCCAATCAAAAGCTGAATGAAATCACGCACGCTAATTTTTTGGTTCAAAGCATTTATTGTTTCAATAATTACTTCTTCGACGTAATCGCTGAGTGTTTCGTCTTTCACATCGCTACTTAAACAATTATCGCATTTGCCACATTGGTAATTTTTATCTTCGCCAAAATATTTTAAGATAAAATCCATCCTGCACGAATTAGTTTCGGCGTAATCCTTAATTTTTCTAAGCTTCGAAATTGCGTGTGCAACAAGCTTTTCGTTCCTTTCGTTAGTAAATTGTAAATCCTCGGGACGTATGCGTGTTCGGGTAAGTTTAACCGAAATAAATTCCGAGGGTTCTTCAAAAAAGATAATCCCTTTCAAATCAAGCAAACGCAAAGTTTCTTTTACTTCCGTAATATTTAATGTTGTCGCGTTTGTAATTCGTTCCAACGAAATTTTCGTAGGTTCGTTGAAAGGCTTTGCCAAATACAATTTGGCAAGTGCAATAAGAACTTCGGCAAATTCTTTTTTTGCAATTTTTTTAATGTAATTTTTTAAATCGGGCGGAGTAAGTTGATATTTGATTTTATAATCGGAAATTCGCGGAGTAAATATTTTCAAGTATCCTGCTTCTTCGAGCGAGCGCAAAGCATTTTCCAATTTTGCTTTCCCGATTTTTTTTGCTTCGAAAAATTTCAGTATTCCTTTGTCAATCTGAATTGTTCCCTCGTACGAACTTCCGAGAGCAACGCGTGCGTAATCGGAAATTCCGCTGTAAACAGTTCTAATTTCCTCGTCATTAGGGAAGGAATTTTGAATTAAATATTCGTGAATAGCAAAATCCTTGCGTGAGTAAAGCAAATAAATTTTAGAAGATTTTCCGTCTCTTCCGGCTCGCCCGATTTCTTGATAATAATGCTCAATCGATTGCGGAATATTGAAATGTACAATTGTACGAATATCCTTTTTGTCAATTCCCATTCCGAAAGCATTCGTAGCAACAATAACTTCAAGCTTATCTTTAATGAAATCATCTTGAATTAATCGACGCATTTCGGATGAAAGTCCAGCGTGGTAGTGATTAACCACAAATCCGTGAAGCCTAAGAAAATCGGCTACTTCCTCGGTTTCTTTTCTTGTCGAGCAATAAACAATTGCAGGTAATTCGTTGCTTCGTAAAATTGTTGCGAGTTTGCTTTTTTTATCTTTTGGTGAAAGTACATTAAGCGATAAATTTTCCCTTGCAAATCCGCGTACAAAAATTTTAGGATTTTCGAGATCGAGACGAAATATAATATCCTTGCGTACTTCCGGCGTTGCGGTTGCCGTAAATGCGGAAATGCTCGAAAAATCAAGGCTCGTAGCAAATTCGGAAATTTTCAAATAACTCGGGCGGAAATTATGTCCCCATTCGCTAATGCAGTGTGCTTCGTCCACAAACAAATATTGCCAATTGATTTCTTGTAATCGGCTAACAAATTTTGGAGAAGTAATTTTTTCCGGTGAAATGTAAAGCAGCTTAATTTTCCCCTCGAAAAGATTGTGCAAAACAAGTTCCGATTCCTTCCACGTTTGGCTGCTGTTTACAAATCCGGCACGTTTAACTTCGGCGTTTAATTTATCCACTTGGTCTTTCATTAATGAAATCATTGGCGAAACAACAATGGAAGGCTTATCGGCAATAAGGGCGGGGAGTTGGTAGCATAACGATTTTCCGCCACCCGTTGGTAAAATAGCAAGAGTGTTGTTGCCGGAAATTATTGCTTCGATAATTTCCCGCTGTCCGTCCTTAAATTTTTCGAAACCGAAATAATCAAATAATATTTTTTCGAGATTTAATGAATCCATTTGAAATGAGTTGGCTTTAAGGCATCAAAGCTTCGGCGTTTTTCAATGCCGCTTCGTTAATTTCGTCTCCACTGATTAATCGGGCAATTTCGTTAAGTACTTCCTTGCCTTCGAGTTTCTTAATTTGGCTTTGCACTCTTTCGTCCTTTTTAATTTTGCTAATTAAATAATGATGATTGCCCGCTGCTGCAATTTGAGGTAAATGCGTAATAGCAATTATTTGATGAGAATTCCCCAGTTTACGCATCAATGCACCGACTTTTTGAGCAATTCTGCCGCTTATGCCGGAATCGATTTCGTCGAAAATCATTACTGGGATTTCGTCTTTTTCGGCAAGCAATGCTTTAAGTCCGAGCATAATTCTTGAAATTTCGCCACCCGAAGCAATTTTGGAGAGAGGCTTTAAGTCTTCGCCGGTATTTGTTGAGATTAAAAATTCAACGTTATCAATTCCATTGGAATTATAACGGAAATTTTTATCGTTAATAATAACTGAGTTAAAATTGTCCGTTTTTTCTTGAGTTATTTGAACAGAAAACTCAACATCGGCAAAACCAATGGTTTTAAGTAGTTCGGTAATTTTGTCTTCCAAAAATTTTGATGCGGATTTTCTTCCCTCGTAAATTTCTTTGGCAATTTTGCCTGCTTCAATTTTTAACGATTTGATTTCATCGGAAAGTTTTGCAATTTCATCTGAAAAATTCTTGGCAAGATTTATTTCCCGCGCGATTTTTTCTCTATGTTCCAAAACGGATTTTAACGTTGGTCCGTATTTGATTTTTAACATATTCAAATCGCCAAGTCTCTGTTGCTTGCTTACCAAATCGTTTTCATCAATTTCAATTTTTGATGAATATTCACCCATAAATCTACCCAAATCATCTACGGCCGAAAGTATGTTCGATAAATCTTCCACATACGGCTCAAAAGTTTTATCGTATTCGGTAAGTTTCTGTAACTGATTTTGAGCTTCGGAAAGTAGATCGTAAGCAGAGTCGAAATTGTTGCCCTCGTAAACTAGCGAATAAACAAAATTTGCAATCTTAAAAATTTCTTCGGAATGTTCTAATATTTTTAATTCTTGCTCTAATTCCACGTCTTCATTTTCTTGCGGA
>CAYZGB010000139.1:5336-5811 GCA_964477915.1 uncultured Melioribacter sp.
CGGATTAACGGCATCAATTTGTTTTAATTGAAATTCGTAAACATCAAGTTTTTCTTTTAATTCGGATTCGCGTTTTTCTAAATCTCTTAATTCGTTGATTTTTTTTCTCAACTCACTGATTTTACTGCGGAAGATCGCGATTTGATTTTCGTAATTCCCGAACTGGTCAAGAAATTTAATATGTTTATCCGCTTTCAAAAGCGATTGGTGTGCGTGCTGTCCGTGCAAATCCACAAGAAGTTCGCCGATAAATTTTATATCCGATAAAGTTACAGGCGTGTCGTTTAAGAAAATTCGGTTCGAACCTTTCGCAGATATTTCTCTGCGGATGATCAATTCGTCATCGAAATCAATATCAATTTCAGCAAGATATTCCTTAACGTTCTTATTATTCGTAATATCAAAAATACCTTCTACAATTGCTTTTTTCGAGCCTTTACGAATTACATCAGTCGAAGCACGCTCGCCGATGAGT
>CAYZGB010000140.1:0-5726 GCA_964477915.1 uncultured Melioribacter sp.
AATTAATACAACATTTGCTTCGTTTTCGTTATCGGCAATTTCGTAACCTTTATTTTTTAAAATAGATAGCACTACTTCCGAATCCGCCAAATTCATTTGGCAGCCGTATGTTTCTATGTAAACTTTATTTTTCACAAATTTTCCTTTCTCGCTTTATGATGTAGTTAAAAAATAAAGTATAATATTAATTATTAAAAATGCACTTCCAAGAAAAATCCACCAAATTAATTTTCGCTTTTTCTTTTCTTCTTCAAAAGGATCAAATTCGAGCATGTTTTTAAATTCCGCTTATTTACGAAAGATACAATTTTTTAACAATGAAAAGTAAATAAAGATGAAACTTTAAACAAATTATAGCAAAAAAAAGGAGCGATTAATTTCGCTCCTTTTAACCTTGTTTGTGTTAAAATTTCTTAATATCCAATTCCATATCCTATGTTAAAATTAATGAAGGATTGAGAATTATCATCCGAATAGAAAGAATTACCGGAAGCAAACGCATAATTATATTTAACGGAAAAAGCAATTGAGCTTGTTCCAAGAGGAACCAAAACACCCACTTCCGGTGCAAAACCAAAATGCCAATTATTGCTTCGTAGAGACCAAATACCAATATCCATTCGTTGGTTAATTACAAAAGCACCGGCGTTTATTCCCATAAATGGTCGTAAAGATTTTTTTCTTCTTTTGCCAAAATAGTAATGTGCTGTTGCCATAATCGGAATTGCATCCATATAGCGAATTTGAATGCCTGAAACCGCACCATTTTCTATTTGAATAGTTTCATCGGTTTTTTCGTCAAGGAAATTCCACCCAAAAAGAATTCCAAAAGAGAGATTGTCCTGTGTAAAAGTTCTTCC
Organism: uncultured Melioribacter sp.; assembly: GCA_964477915.1. Lineage (GTDB taxonomy): Bacteria > Bacteroidota > Ignavibacteria > Ignavibacteriales > Melioribacteraceae > WGAL01. The sequence goes on from CAYZGB010000140.1 coordinate 861, forward strand.
TTCCACCGTAAATCCACGCCAACTAAAACTATTAATAAAATCGCTCGTATTTCCTAACGGCAAAGCGGTACTATAAGAAATCACACTTAAAAATCTTTGAGCTTGAATATTAGATACATTAAACGTAAATAAAACTAGTATTATTAAAAATAATTTATTTTTCATTTTTTAATTTCCCCTTTAATTCGTTCTTAAATAAGGTGATTGTGCGAATGCTTGATTAATTGCCTTTTCAATACGATTTTGAGTTTGAATAATATTGGAGGAGAGTAAACCGTTTGCTATTGCCAACCAATTTGTGTAAAGAATATTTTGACCATCGATATTTCTTTTATCGGCAAACTGAATGTAAAGAGTTCCGGTATTGTATTCATAATATGTAACATCTCCCCAATATGGCGGATAATCCCAACCCCATCCGGGATAACCCCAACTTGGAGGATAATAAATAGCTCCACTGTAAGTATCGTTAGAAACAGAAACTACAACTACTACATCCGCTGAATCGAGAGAGTTTACTCTTTCAAAACCACGATTTTCCATATTTTCCGCAACACGGTGCAAAATTAAAGCATCAAATTGTCTCGAAATGTTATCATCAGAATTATCTCCAATTAAATGAAAAACAGAATCGGGCATTACGAATGTTTTAAATGCTGCAAAATTTGTATTTGGATCATATTTCGTGTAAACAACATCATAATCTTCGGTGTTTAAGCCATAATCGTTGTAACAGGAAGTAATAAATAACGCAGAAAGAAAAAACAACATTAATAATTTACTTTTCCGTATGGTAGCTTTAAGTAATTTCATTTTTACTCCTTATTATTTTTATTAAAATTCTATTACAATATATTAAATGTTGTTTGATTGATAAGGGTTAATATTGAGGTAATATAATTTATTGATGTTATTAATAAAATGACAAATGCAATGTTTAATTTTCAGCAACAAACGATAGAGGAAAAATCATAAAAATAGGAAAAGAAAATATTAAACACTTGTCATAAGTTGTAAAATAACAACAATAGCAACTATTGCAAAAACAAAGAAAAAGATATTTGCAATTTTCTTTACCCGTTTTTCTTTTTTTAAGATTTCCTCATGTGATTTGTCGTACTCATAATGCTCGCGTACGTAATCGCCCTGATTTGGATCCCAAGATCTTGATAGTACTTTCTTCAAGTTTTTATGCTTTTTCATAACTCCCTAAATAATTATTTCGTGTGTTCTAAGTGAACGCGGAAATTGACTTTTTAATCCGTCCGGATATGCAATTCCGGTTCCAATAATGTAATTATTAAAAACAACAACTTTTTGACCGTATGGCTTGAATTCTTTTTTAATAGTTCCACCTTTTAAGTAAATTTCCAATTCTATCTCATTTAACGAAATTTTATTATTAATAATTTCGTTACCAATAATTTGCGACGCCAAAGTATGTAAATGTGCTACATTCCGTTTATCTATTTTGCCGAATTTTGTTCCGAGCCTTAAAAAAGCCCCCGGATTCTTCGTCTGAAAATTATTATTTATAAAGTATATATCATTCTTATTTCTAAAGAATAGATATTTTTCAAAAACATTAGAATAAATATTAAAATATTCTGAAATATTTTCAAGGTAATTTTTAATTTTTTTATCGGTACTATGAAACAATGTTACATTTTTAGATTGCATTGCCTCTTTTTCATTCGCTTCCGTTTCAGCGGTTTTTACGAATTTGCAAACAAAAAATCCTTCCGAATCGTTTTCCCAAGGAATGATTCTATGTGTTTTCGATAATTGCGGATTAAGTGATTCGTCGCCGTATTTGGTAAATCCTTCATGCGATTTTACCGGCAATTCAATATCAATTAGTTCAACCGGATATTTTTTCAAAATTTTATTTACAACCAATTCGTTTTCTTCCAAAGTTAATGTACAAGTAGAATAAACTATTTCCGCACCGACTTTTGCCATTTTAATTGCACTAACCAAAAGTCTGTATTGCAATTCCGCAAGTTTTTCCGCTTGCGAAAGTTTCCACCAAGAGCTTACTTCGGTTTTCTTTTGTAAAATTCCCAAAGCACTGCACGGAGCATCGACGAGAATTTTGGTAAAATGATTATCGAAAATTTTACTTAATTTTTCGCCTCTGTATTTTATTACGCCCAAATTCACAAGATTCATTTTATCGAGATTGTGAACAAGCATTTTTATTCTGTTTAAATTGGATTCATTAGCATAAAGCGTTCCCGAGTTCTTCATTAAATCGGAAAGTTGAGTGGTTTTTGAACCCGGTGCCGCCGCCAAATCCAATACAATATCATTTTCATTGGGATTTAACACAATCGGCGGAATCATAGACGAAAGGCTTTGGATGTAATATTTCCCAATCGTAAATTCCAACGTTTTGCCGAGTTTTTCCTTCCCTTCGATTACCTTGAATGCGTATGGAATATTTTTTACTTGATCCAATTTAATTCCGTAATTTTTAAGTTGTTCAAGTATTGCGGAATTTTCTTTATAAGAAGATAATCGAATATACGGCGTAAAATCCGAGTTAATGTAATCTTCGTATTTGCGTAAGTATTCTTCACCGAAACGCGTACGAATATAATTTGCGATGTTTTCGCCGATTGTGATTCTTTCCATAAAATTTAACGTACTTTTCCGTTGTTTTTTGATTTATTAACAGAGCGGTAAATAAAATAAATTCCGGTTAAAACAAACGGAATGCTGAGTATTTGTCCCATATTTAGAGGAAGATATGCTTCGAGGTAAGTTTGGTTTTCTTTAAAAAATTCAATAAAAAATCTGAACGTAAAAGTCATAATCAGAAACAATCCGAAAAGAAATCCGTCCGAGAATTTTTTATTTACATTCTTTTTGTACAAAGTAAAAAGAATAAGAAAAATAGTTAAATAAGCCAGCGACTCGAAAATTTGAGTCGGATAGCGTGGAATGTTATCAATTCTTGTAAAAATAAATCCCCAATCGGCATTCGTTGGTTTTCCGATTATTTCGGAATTGAACAGATTCCCCAAGCGAATAAATGAACCGCCGAGAGCAACAACAATTACAATTCTATCGAGTAGCCAAAGATACGGTTGGTCTTTTTTCTTCTTCGAATAAAGCCAAAGTGCAATTAAAATACCGATTGCCGCACCGTGGCTTGCCAATCCACCATGCCAAATCATTAAAATTTCGAGAGGATTGGAAAGATAGTAACTCGGGTTGTAAAACAAACAATGTCCCAGCCTTGCACCAATAACGGTTCCCAAAATCATATACCAAAGAAGATCGTTTAAATCTTCTACGTTGCGGTTTTCTTTTTTGTAAATGTTAACAAAAATTTGGTAACCGATTATAAAACCGAGTGCAAACAAAAGCCCGTACCATCTAATGGAAAACGGGCCTAGATGAATAATTTCGGGATTTACGTTCCAGGTAATCAAACTATTAAATTTCCATTATCTCTTTTTCTTTCTCTTCAAAAAGCTCATCGATTTTTTTGATGTAATCGTCGGTAAGTTTTTGAATTTCATCTTCCAAATCGTACATCTCGTCTTCCGAAATTTCCTTGTTTTTCTCTTGGCGTTTTACGTGGTCTTTCGCATCACGACGAATATTACGAATTGCAATTTTTGCATCTTCTGCGAATTTTTTAACGAGTTTTACCAAGTCTTTACGCCTTTCTTCCGTTAGCGGAGGAATTGGAATGCGTAAGTTTGTGCCGTCGCTAATCGGATTTAAACCGAGTTCGGCTTGTAAAATGGCTTTGTCAATTTTTTCCACCATTGATTTGTCCCACGGCGTAACGCTTAAAGTGTGCGGATCCAAAACGGAAACATTTGCCACTTGATTAAGCGGCGTCATTACTCCGTAATAATCAACTTTGATTCCGTCAAGCAACGCAGTTGTTGCCTTACCTGTGCGGATTTTCGCCATTTCGTGTTTGAAAGCTTCAACCGATTTTTCCATTCTAATTTTGGCATCATCAACATATTTGTTTTGCATAGCTTCCTCTATCTTTCTTTTTAATTATTTCTAAATTTTTCGAACACTTGTTCCTATATCTTCACCTTGAACGATTTTCAAAAGATTTCCGGGAACGTTCATATTAAATACTTTGATTTCGAGATCGTTTTCTTGGCAAAGACTTATCGCGGTTAAATCCATTACTCTTAAATTTTTATTAAGAACTTCGAGATAATGAATTTCGCGATAAAGCAATGCTTCGGGATCTTTTTCCGGATCTTTATCGTAAACTCCGTCCACACGAGTTCCTTTAAGAATTACGTCCGCTTCAATTTCAATTGCACGTAACGAAGCTGCGGTATCTGTACTGAAATAAGGATTTCCTGTACCGGCACCGAAAATTACAATTCTTCCTTTTTCCAAATGCCTAACAGCACGGCGACGAATATAAGGCTCGGCAATTTGCTCCATTTTAATTGCACTCATAAGCCGTGTAAACATTCCGTGATTTTCAAGAGCATTTTGCAAAGCAAGCGAATTGATAATAGTTGCAAGCATTCCCATATGATCGCCGGTTACACGGTCAATTCCTTGTTCCGATGCGTTAAGCCCGCGGTAAATATTTCCGCCTCCAATTACAATTCCGATTTCAACACCGCGTTCGTGGACTTTTTTAATTTCATCTGCGAAAAAATTTAGAATGTCTGGGTCAATGCCTGCATTTTTCTTTCCCATTAAAGATTCGCCGCTGAGCTTTAATAAAATTCGTTTGTACTTTAATTCGTTATTCATTTACCAAACTCTGTTAAATTTATCTTTAAAGATAAAACTTTTTGCGGTTTTAAATTAATCAAATTATTTAGTCAATTTAGAACGAACCGAGAGTTGAAAGTTTGTAAAGTT
>CAYZGB010000141.1:0-5709 GCA_964477915.1 uncultured Melioribacter sp.
CGTTTTACCTTTTTCGAATTGCCGAAGAATATGCGTTTCGTGCAATTATGTACGCTTTCAATTACAATAATTTTAATGCATTTTTAGCAACCCGCAAATCGGTTTCATATTTTAACGATATTACCGATAATTATCCTAATTTTCACGATGCTTATTCGGGACCGGCAGTTTTCGGTTATTTCTTGAGTTTTGCTCCGTCTTATCTTAGAACAGGATTACGTTTAATCGGAGTAAACACAAACGTAAAAGAAAACATTGAAGCGCTCAAAAAAACTTACCGTAAAGGAACTTTTGCTAAACCGGAAGCGGCTTTTCAATTAGCGAAAATTTATTCGGATTATTATTTCGATATTGAAAAATCGAATGAATATTTAACAAATTTAATTTCGGAATTCCCAAAGAATATTTTCTTTCAATATCAATATGCAATTAATGAAATACGTAGCCAAAAGTTCGATACGGCACAAAAAATTTTGAAAAAAATTACTAACTACAAAAATCCTAATTTTGTTCAGATTGTTGCTTATTCATACTTCCTTTTGGGCGAAATAAATTTTACAATAAATAAATTCGATTCCGCCGTTGTTTATTACGAAAAATACTTTGCAACAACAAGAAGCATTAATTTTATGGGTTATGCAAATTACAAGTGTGGCGTTGCAAATACGTTTATAAATAAATTTGATAAAGCAAGAGAATATTTTTTGCTTTCGAGTTACGGAAATCCAGATAACTTTAAGGATAAACTTGCATTCGAAAGAAGTCGGAAAATTTTAGAAACGAATTTTAGAATATTTGACCGAAATTTGGTTTTAGCTGAAAATTACGTTAATGGAGGCAATTACAATTTGGCAATAAAACATTGCAAAAAAATTAAGAACAATAACTCACTGCGTGCTTTATTTGTGTTTGGCGAAGCCTTGGTAAATCTCGGAAAATATTCGGAAGCAAAAAAAATATTAAACCACATTAAAAATAGGGACTTGAAACTATTAGCACGCATCAAATACCTATATTTATTTGCCTTTAATGAATACGAACATAGCAATAACGAAAAAGCAAAAGATTATCTGAACAAATTATTCGAAACTGCGAATATGAATAATGAACTTTTCGCCAAAGCACGAAATTTAGCAATAAAAGTGGGCTACAAATTAAATTAGATTATAACATTGTTGTGCCAGATTAAGGAATTTTAATTTTTACTGCTGTGCTTCGCTGAAATTTTTAAATGAATTTTCACAAATACAAAAAAGGCTGACAAAAACGTCAGCCTTTTCTTTTAATATTAAATTCTTCTTCATTTGATTATGCCGTTTTCTTATCCGTTTTGATATAAATCGGTTCGGCTTTATTCAAGACGGTATCTTTAGTAATCAAACATTTTTCTACGTTATCCATAGAAGGCAATTTATACATAATATCGAGTAATACGCTTTCAACTATCGAGCGTAAACCACGAGCACCGGTTTTTCTTTCCATTGCTTTGTCAACAATTGCTTCGAGTGCTTGCGGCTCGAATTCCAACTCAACACCTTCCATTCTGAACAATTTTTGAAATTGCTTGATAATCGCATTTTTCGGTTCGGTTAATATACTAATCATCGCTTCCTTATTAAGCGATTGCAAAGATGCAATTACAGGAAGCCTTCCAACAAGCTCGGGAATTAAACCGAATTTAATTAAATCTTCCGGCTCGGTTAAAGAAAGCAAATCGTCTCGTTTCATTTTTTCGGGATTCATCACTTCGGCACCAAAACCCATTGAGCTTTTGTTAATTCTCGAAGCAATGATTTTCTCCATTCCGTCAAACGCACCACCGACAATAAAGAGAATGTTTTTTGTATTAACGTTAATCAAACTTTGTTCGGGGTGTTTACGACCGCCTTTCGGCGGAACACCGGCAATCGTTCCTTCAAGAATTTTTAGCAACGCTTGTTGAACGCCTTCTCCGGAAACATCACGCGTAATTGATGTGCTTTCGCTTTTGCGGGAAATTTTGTCGATTTCGTCGATGTAAATAATTCCCTTCTGTGCTTTTTCCAAATTGTAATCGGCTGCTTGAAGCAAACGGACAAGAACCGATTCAACGTCGTCGCCAACATAACCGGCTTCGGTAAGTGTTGTTGCATCGGCAATTGCAAAAGGCACATCAAGAATTTTAGCCAAAGTTTGTGCAATTAATGTTTTTCCTACACCTGTCGGACCAATCAACAAAATGTTGCTTTTTTCAATTTCCACATCGTCCCAATCGAAATAACCGCTTTTGGAACTTAATATTCGTTTGTAATGATTGTAAACCGCAACCGAAAGTGCTTTCTTTGCGTGCTCTTGTCCGATAATATGCTCATCAAGTTTCGATTTTATTTCCTCGGGCGTAAGAATTCCTTTGGGAATCTCTTTTGTTTGGTATGCCGCCAAATTACTTTTCAGAATATCAACGCTTGTTCTAATACAAATATCACAAATGTAAACATCCGGACCTGCAACCATACTTGTTACTTCGGAACTATCGCGTCCGCAAAAAGAACACTTTACAGTCTTTTCGTTATTCTCTTTTTTATTTTTGTTTTTAGTTTTGTTGTCACTCATTTTCTTTCAACTTTTTTAATGATTTAATTTTTTCTCTAACTTCGTTAATATATAACGAGTCCTTATATTTTTCAAGGAAATTATTATAAATTTCTTCGGCTTTATCAAAATTTTTCAAAGCGTAAAAATAAATATCTCCCAAATATTTCATCGGCTTATCGGGAAAAATTTCGGGAATATTCATTTTTATCATTTCATTTAAAAGCCCAATTGCATTATCGAAATTATTTTGTAAAATTAAAATTTCGACAATCTTCAATTTCGAAACGTTGTTGAGAATAAATAAAGATTTATTATCAGCAAGCTTGTTCAATAAAGTTTTCGCCGAATCGAAATTATTTTTGTAAATAAACAAATCGGCTTTGGCATATGCAGATAAATTCACTGAATCTTTTGCAAAAAGCGAAATCAACATTTCCTTATCAATTGCATCATTGGAAAAATCGCTGTTTTTAACACGTGCAATTTGATTGAAATAAAATTTGGATTTCGCAAACTCGCCCTTCCAAAAATTGATTTCTCCAAGCAAATAATTTGCTTCGAAAAATTTACCTTGCTTATTCTTAATGCTATTAATTGATTTTTCGACCAGTGAATTTGCCTGGTTCAAATCATCGTTAAACAAAATGGAAATTTTCGCTTTGTTTAAAAAATATTCGGATAAGTTTTTCGAATTTCTATCAATCCGAATTAATTTAGAATAAATCGAATCGGCTTTTTGCAATTGACAAGTTAAATTAAAGAAAACCGATGCCAATTCCCTTAAAGCAAGAATTTTTATGTTTTTATTCGAATTGTTTTTTGCAAGACGCTCTAAAATTTCAATCGGATTTTGCAATTTATCCGGGTCAATACAAGTCCGTTTTGGTAAAGGTTTCCAATCTTCTTTCGTAATGTTTTTTCTTACGATTGCAATTTCCGCTCTCGCTAAATTTAGCTTTACGTTTTCGGTTTGAGGAAATGAATCGTAATTTTTCAAAATGTAGGAATATGCTTCTGCTGCAATCGAAAAATTATTATTCTTTAATGCATCGTTGGCAAAGTTGTAAATTTTAATTCCGTTACTTCCGGTGTTTTCATCAAGTTGGCGAATTACTTCAAATGCTTTATCAAATTTTTCGGTTTGTTGGTAAACGTAAGCTAAAAGTTCGGCTACCTTTTCGTTTCGATTTTCTTCGTAACAATTTTCTACTTCGTTTGCAATATCATTTTCAAAATTTTTGGAATTTAACATCGAGCTTATTCTATTGCGAACGGTGTAATATTGCTTTGGATTTTTCCTTAAAACTTCGCAATATTCTTTTACGGCATCTTTGTAATTCATCGTAATTGTGTAGAGCGTAGCAAGATCAAACGAAAAAAATTCGGGGCGTTGAGCTTTTCGTTTGCCTTCTTTCAACAAATCAATGGCAAATTCCAAATCCCGAACTTGAATTGCATAATTGGCAATTGTGCGATATGTATTCGAACCAGAATTTATTTTTAACGCATCGAGCCAAACCTTTTCCGCTTTTTCGTTTTCACCTTTCAAAAAATAAACACTGCCGAGAATTCCGTAATTGGTAATATCGTTAGGTTTTTCGTTAATCTTTTTATTGCAGATAGCAATTACTTCGTCATATTTTTTCAAAGCGGTAAGAGTTCTTACGTAACCGTTAAAATAAGCATATCTTTTGGGATTTTGGCGATAAAGCTTTTCGAATATTTCATTTGCTTTTTTGTATTGACCCGCTTGCTCGTAACTTTGTGCAAGGTGTAAAAGTTGGTCGGAATTATCACGAACTTGCGAAAAGAATAACCCGCTTGCAAATAATAATATTAAAAAAATTTTTTTCGTCATATATCTTACAGTAGAGATAAAAAATTAGCCCCGAATTTTCGGGGCTTGTACCGAAGGCCGGACTCGAACCGGCACGTCCTCGCGGACACATGATTTTGAGTCATGCGCGTCTACCAGTTCCGCCACTTCGGCAAAAATTTAAGTTTGAAACATAGTTTTTTTTTCTTTTAAAATCAACTCGTAAAGTCCATTTTACTCAACAAATCAAGCATTTACAAAGCCCCGCTCAGCCACAAGTAAACATAAACAACAGCAATCAAAAGTAACGCATAAATATAAGTTTTACCGCGTCTTCTTTTAACTTTTAAATTACGCCTAAAACCAAGTCTCCTTTTGCGACGTTCGCGTTCTTTTAGCTCTTCGTCTTCTTCCGGTTTGTAGAATTGCGGCGTATAATCGAAAACTCTATGTGCCGGACGCTTAAAAAACATTATGCAATAACTTCCAATTTTTTATCGAACATTTTAATTGAAATTTTCTTTGCCCGTTCCGAAAAAATCTCACCATCGGCGTGAACAATAAACGGTGTTAAAAGTTCCACTTCGATTTCCCTCCCGTTTATGTGATTAAAATCTTTTACTTGTTCGGTTTTATTTATTAATGTTAAGGGCAAATTGCGTAAAATTTTTGGAACGGATAAATGCCGAATTGTAGTAATATCAAGCTTTCCGTCGGATATTTCGGCAAATGGATTTAAGTAAAAACCACCGCCGCTTGTTTTGTTATTACCAATTGTTACAATCAGTAAATTTTCACCATCGGTAACTTGCCTCCCATCGACAAAAACATTTGCTCTAACTCCGTTAAATTTTTTAAGGCTTCGAAGCACCGCAAAAACGTAGGAAGTTAATCCGCTGAAAATTTTCGTCTCCAAATTTTCTTTTGCAACAAAAGAATCGAAGCCAATTCCCAAAGCATTGATAAATTGGAATTTTACCAGGCTTCCGTTTTCTTCAATAATTTCGGCGTAACACCAATCGGAATTTATCGTTTCGTAATTTTCATTAAAATATCTTTCGGCAATTTCTTTCGTGGTTCTGTTTTTATGCAATAATTTACCGAAATCATTTCCGCTACCGAGTGGAAAAACTCCGATTTTCGGTAGATGTTCCTTCGTTGCATCCAATCCGTTAATAACTTCGTTTACTGTTCCATCGCCTCCTACGACAACATAATGTTTGTAGTCATCTAAGTTTTCTGATGCTATTTGCTTTGCTGAGCCGCGTCCCGATGTAAGTAGCAAGTCGTAACTTTTGCCCGTTTTCGAAAGATGTTTT
>CAYZGB010000142.1:0-5669 GCA_964477915.1 uncultured Melioribacter sp.
CTATATTCATTACAACACAGGGGACAAGAATCAGCCGGAATAGTTGTAAAAGATAACGATAATGAGAAAACAACGTTTAAATTTCATAAAGATTTTGGCTTGGTTGCGGATGTATTTGCCGATGAAAAAATTTTCGAAACAAAATTAAAAGGCAATGCCGCAATTGGGCACAATCGGTATTCAACTTCCGGTTCAGCACGTTCTAAAAAGAATATTCAACCTTTTCTTGTTAATTATAAATTCGGACATTTGGCAATTGCACATAATGGTAACCTTACGAATGCGAGCGAAATTCGTGATGAATTGGTTGGCGAAGGAGCAATTTTCCAATCCACAAGCGATTCGGAAGTAATTTTGCACTTAATTGCTCGTTGTGGAGATAACGGAGATCAAACGGAGCAAATAAGGAAAGCATTTCAAAAAGTGAAGGGAGCATACTCAATTGTAATTTTAACTGATAATATGCTAATTGCTGCCCGTGACCCGTACGGATTTAAACCATTAAGCATTGGAAAAATCAACGGAGCATTTGCATTTGCCTCGGAAACTTGTGCTTTTGATATTAATAAAATTGAATATTTACGCGAAGTTCGTCCGGGCGAAATGGTAATTGTAGATGAAAATTCACTCAATACCGGCAAAATAAAATCGATTAATATTTTTGATACGGAATTTAATAATGCTCCCAAACATTGCGTTTTTGAATTTGTCTATTTTTCACGACCCGATAGCAAGATTTTTGGTACGAATGTGGACAAAATAAGACGCAAACTTGGTAAAATTCTTGCCGAAAAACACCCTGTTCAACGAAAAACAACCGGTGACGCACAAACAATTGTTATGAGCGTCCCGGATAGTTCTAACACAATTGCACTTGGTTACCAGAGCAGAACTCCAAATTCAAAACTTGAAATCGGTTTAATTAGAAGCCATTACGTGGGTAGAACATTCATTCAGCCGAAACAAAAGAAGAGGGAAATCGGTGTAAGGATAAAATTTAACACTGTTGCCGGTGTTTTGAAGGATAAAATTGTTGTGTTAATTGATGATTCAATAGTGCGTGGAACAACAATGAAACAGCTTGTAGAATTAATTCGTGAAGCCGAACCGAAAGAAATTCACATTAGAATTGCTTCGCCTTCGATAAATTTTCCTTGTTATTACGGAATGGATTTTCCGTCAAAAGAGGAATTAATCGCAAATAAATTTGATTCAGTAGAGAAAATTCGAGAGTTTCTCGGTGCTGATTCTTTGGAGTATTTGACCGAAGATGAATTACTCCAAGCAATGGTTGACTATGCTCCCACCGATTTTTGTACTGCTTGTTTTACGGGAAAATATCCTACAAAAATAAATGAGAACTTCAACAAAGAGCAGTACGATGAGTAAAGCTTTTTTTAGAATATTTATCATAATTTTTCTTTTTTCAATAACTTCTGAATCGCAAGTACTTTTTGTAAAATCACGTGTAATCAAATCGGAAAATCAATTTGAGAATTTGCTTGAAAGTTTAGTAAGTAAGTCCTTACAAAATATTAAGATTAAATATGTTAGGGTACTCCCGATTAACGGTAATTCGTTCAATATTTTTGTGGTGAAATTGAATAAAGAAGAAAATTTAACTCAACTTAAAACACTACTCGAAAAAAACAATAATAACATCTTTGATTACGTTCAACTTTCGGGAGCATACAAGATTGAAGAATTTCCTAATGACGAATATTTTTCACTTCAATGGGGAATGCACAAAATTGATATTGAGGGAGCATGGCAAAAAACAACCGGCGATAGTTCAATCGTTATCGGTTTAATTGATACGGGAATCGATTTCGAAAATGATGAACTTCAAGGTAGATTTTTTATTAATAGCGGCGAAATCGGAATTGATGCAAATGGTAACGATAAAAGATTTAACGGAATTGACGATGACGGAAACGGCTTTACCGATGATTATCGAGGTTGGAATTTTATTACTTCAAGTGAATTTCTCGTTGGGAATAACAACCCGCAAGACGACCAAGGACACGGAACAATTGTAGCCGGCGTAATTGGTGCCAAAACCGATAATAATTTGGGAATTGCTGGTGTAAATCCGGTTTCGAAAATTCTTATTGCAAAAGCATTTGACGAAAATGGCTACGGAAAAGAAGAAGATGTTGTTTCTGCAATGCTCTATCTTGCAAATAACGGAGCAAACTTAATTAATATGAGTTTTGGCGATTATACTTATTCGCAAGTAATGCACGATATTGTAAATTACGTTGCTTCACGTGGTGTAATATTAATTGGCAGTGCCGGAAATTCTTCTTCACCTTCGCCGCATTATCCTTCTGCTTTCGAACAAGTTATTTCGATAGGAGCATCGGATGAAAACGACGAATTGGCAAATTTTTCCAATTACGGCAATTCGCTCGATTTACTTGCTCCCGGGACGAATATTTTAAGTCTCGGCCAAAATAACACATTTGTTTCTGCGTCAGGCACCTCGCTTTCCGCTCCATTTGTAACAGGGGTTGTTTCGCTCATTCTTTCTTTGCGTCCGAATTTGAATTATGAGGAAGTTCGCCAAATATTACGAACTACCGCAAATGATGTTTATGATGAAGGCTATGATATTTATTCCGGTGCGGGAATTTTGAACGCGAAAAAAGCCGTGGAAGCAGCTTTCAATTCGGAAATTTCAATTAACTCTCCTGGTGAAGATGAATGGTTTTCAAGTGAGAATATTATTATTTCGGCAACTGTTTTGTCGCCGTTTTTTACTTCTTTTTCTGTTTTCCTTGGAGTTGGTAATAATCCGCAAAGTTGGGAGCAAGTTTATTCTTCGCAAAAACAAGTTTCAAATGATACACTATTTACATTAAATACCGAAAATTTGCTGGATACGGTTTACACACTAAAACTCAAAGTCTTAAATTCAGATGGGAGCAAGAATACGGTATTTAAGCATTTGGGAGTTGATAGAACCGCTCCTTTTCCTTTGATGTTTCTTGGAATGGACGGATTTATTGAAAACAAACCGACGTTTTTTTCAATTTCTTACACAAACGAATTTACCAAAGCATTATTTAATTTTGGGAGCAACTCATTTTATCTTGATAACGGCTCAATCAATATTGGAGATAATCGATTTATGCATTCCGGCTTAGTGCCACCGGATATTTTATCACTAAATTCCACATATTCGTTTGACATTTAGTATATTAACAAAGCTGGTTTGTCTTCAAATCTATCCGATTTCTTAAACAACTTGTATTTCCAAACACAAGATTACAACGATTTGCTCAATTTTCCAAATGTGGCAAGTTTTAATTTAGAAGGCGAGCCTTATGAGAAACCGGTTTTACTCAACGGAAAAAAATATCTTCTTGTGAATGATTTTAACGATTTTTCATCTCTTAAATTTTATGAAATAATTAACGACACATTACTTGCCACCGAACCCGAGTTTTCACTTCAAAATCATAGAATTCCCGTTTATGCCGGTGAAATTAACAATTTTAACTACAATCGATTTTATTTGATTTGTTTTCAGTATCCGCAATTAACAATCGATGTTTTTGATGAAAATTCCCAATCTTTTGTGAATTTAATACAAGACAATAGATTTAAGAATTTGCTTTTTGCCGGTGAGATTCTCAACGGTTTTTTCTTGATTTCGAGCGAAAATAACAAAATTTACTTTACACAATTAGATAACAATTTCGATTTTACAACATACGAATTAGAAAATACTACGCCGGTAATAACAAATAGCGAAATTGGTGAAAATCTGATTGTTTCACAAAATAGCATTGTGAAAAATTATAATTCGCATTCTGAAATTTTCTTATTCGATAACGATGGTGATTTGTTAAGAATTTTTGCAACGAGCTCGGGAACAAGATATAATTTCTCTTTACACGATTATTTTCAAACTTACGAATTTTCTTCTAAAGCAATGCTTAATTTCGGGAGCAACAATTCCGTAAATATTCTAATCCTCGGAGATGAAAATTTCTTCAATTCAAAAGTCTGGTTTTACACAAAGATTTCTACTGGCAATTCTCTGCAAGATATTGTAAATAAAGCAATTATCCCAAGTAATTTAGAGAATAATTTATCGAATACAATATTAAAATCTTTTGACGATAACTCTAAAAACATTCTAATAACCGGTAGCGAACAATACATTTTTGAAGATGCCACGCCGATTTATTATGAGAAATTGAATAACTTCACAAAACCGCTTCGGAGCATTTACATTGATGAAAATTCCGGTTATTTTGCTATTCCTTCCGAAAACGACGAGTTCACACTTAAACATTTCGGTGGCAAGCCCGTGCCACATCTCGTCAAAGCTTATTCTTTGGATTCGAATATTGTTTATCTCGAATTTTCGAATGACGATGATTCTCTTTCGATTTACAAATTTAGTTCGGGAGCAAGTTCTGTTTTTAATGGAATAACTGGAACAAGTTTTATTGATTCAAATGCAATTTTGGGAATGAATTATTATTTATTGACTTACGATAACGAGAACTTTTCCGATACTGCAAAAGTTTTTGCCCACAGAAGAACACGACTTGATTACGTAACACAAATTTCTTCAAATACAATTTGTTTGAATTTTAGTAATAAAATGTCGCGAAATATCGATTTCGACGGAAACACAGCTTTCAATTTGCTTGGAGTTCGGAATAACATTTCAAGCGTTGCTTTCAATAGCGAAAAATCATATTTGCTTACTTTCAATTTTAGTCTTCCACCCGACACTACTTTACGCTTAATTCTCAATAATTTTGTGCTTAAAGATTTTTACGGTTCACCGCTCTCGGCAGATACAGTTGAATTTCACACACGTAATTTCAATTCGGCTAATACGGAATTTTTTGTTCAATCTTTTGAAATTAATTCTACCAAATCCGTTCAAATTAATTTCAATTTGCCTTTCGATTCTACTTCGGTTTCGAATATTAACAATTACAAAGTTTCCCCATTTAATAAAATTATGAGCATCAAAATTCTATCGGAACAATCAATCGGTGTTACGTTCGAAAATCCGATTGGAGCGGTGGGGAAAAAATATTTACTTACAATTTCGAATGTAAAATCGAGTAGAAATTACGGGAATATTTTAATCAATGAAGGAAGCGGTTCTCAAATAATGCTTGTTACTTCAAAAGATAATTTGGCTGATGCTTATGTTTTTCCCAATCCTGTAAATGAAAACAACTCGGAAAACATAACGTTTGCGAATCTCACAAAAAGATATAAAATAATGATATTTAATCTTTCGGGTGATTTGGTGCAAACAATTTCGGCAAATAATTCCCCCGGAGCGTTTGTTTGGAATTTAATGGATAAAAACGGCAGAAAAATTCCAAGTGGAGTTTACATTTATTATATTGAAAAATTAGATGAGAACGATAATATTCTTGAAACAAAAACAAACAAATTTGCGGTGGTTAAATGAAATATTCCAAAAGCGAAGTTTTCACAATTTCGAATTTTATTTCTTTAGTTCGTGTCTTGTTATTTATCCCGATTTTTTTCGCATTGCAGAAAATAACCGAAGGTTACGAATATAGAATTTACGCAGTTTCACTTTTTATTCTTGCATTTATTACGGATGTGCTTGGCGGTTACCTCGCAAGAAAGTTAAATCAAATAAGCGAGGTGGGAAAAAT
>CAYZGB010000143.1:0-5656 GCA_964477915.1 uncultured Melioribacter sp.
GAAGGCAATTACTCAAAATCTCTTGAATTTTTAGAGGATTATGATAGAGTAGTAAAATTTATTTATGAGCAAAATTCCAAAAATTCGATAGAGCGTATAGAAGTAGAATATAGTTACAAACGAAAAAATGCTCTTGCAAATCAAAAGGGAGGGGGAATTTTCGGATGTATATTTCAGCGTGTAAGAATCGAAAGTTAAATTCTCTTTTTGTGCAAGTGAAATATTAAATCCGAAAATTAAAAGTAGTATAACAATTTTTCTATAAACTCTTTCCATAATGTTTTTTACTTTACAAAATAAGATAATGAGAACTTAAAATATATTCCAGAAAAATTTCAAATAATTAAAATTTAAAATTGTTATTATAGCAAAGAAAAATTGCGACTTTTAGGTTATGAAAATAAAAGAAAAAGAATTCGAACTATTTCTGGATGAACTTAAAAATATTGCCTCGCAAATGGGTGCAAAAGTCAGATTCGAGCGAGGCGATTTCAAAGGCGGTTATTGCATTTTAAATGAAAGCAAGGTTATTGTAATAAATAAACTATCCACTTTACAAAGGAAGGTAATGATACTTGCTGCTGCTCTTAAAGAATTGGGTGTCGACGAAATTTATCTTCCGCCTAAATTACGTGAATTTATTGACGAAATGGATGAGAACAGATGAAAATATTAGTAATAAATGGTCCAAACTTAAATTTGCTTGGGAAAAGGGAAAAAACTTTTTACGGTGAACTTACACTTGAAGAAATTGAAAAAATAATCAAAAATAATTTTCCCGAAGATGATTTTGAATTTGTGCAATCGAATTCCGAGGGTGAAATTATTGATAAATTACACAATTGCGAAGAAGAAAATTTTGAAGGTGTTATTATTAATCCCGGAGGTTATGCTCATACCTCCGTTGCAATTAGGGATGCTTTGGAAATATTAAAAATTCTGAAAATTGAAGTACATCTTTCGAATTTGAGTAAAAGAGAAGATTTTAGACAAACTTTAATTACTGCTTCTGCTTGCGATGGTTATATTTCCGGTTTTAAAGAAAAAGGTTATTTATCCGCAATATATCTACTCCATTCTATTTTGCAAAAATAATTTTATGCCTTTGTATTATTTTTTTTATTTTTATTTTTGTTTAATAAATTAATAACGAGGAGTAATTTTATGCCTAATCGGAGGGAATTATCTCAATCGAAATGGTTATTTGGTTTTTTAGGATTTTTAGGTTTTCTCGGGTTCAGAGCTTTTGATACACATAAACCACTTGAATTGTTTTATTTTGGGTTTTTCGGATATTTAGCAGCATTCGGTCATTTAAAACCAAAATTAAAGTATTTAGGCTTACTTGGTGTTATTGGATTTATTGTTGCAGTATTGGGGTTACTCGGTGTATTTAAAGTTTGATAAATAAAGATTTTTCTTTTCAATACAATAAATTTTATTTTCCTAAACACATTTCTCTCAACAGAATTAGTCTAAATTCAGTAAATTTAAAAATTAAAAAATATAAGATAATCAAATGGCAATTTTACCAATAACGGTTTACGGCGATAAAATTTTACGGCAAAAGGCAAAGCCGGTTGAAAAAATCGATGACGAAATAATTATGCTCATCCGAAATATGTTCGAAACAATGCGGAACGCTAATGGAATTGGGCTTGCGGCGAACCAGGTTAATATTGATAAACAAATTTTTGTAGTTGATGTTAGCGTAGTTGAAGGCTTGGAACACATTAAACCGGTTGCGATGATAAATCCCGAAATTTTGCTTACATCGGATGAGAGTGTAATTTACGAAGAAGGTTGTTTGAGCTTGCCTACTTTAACCACCGATGTTGAACGTCCCGAAATTATTAAGGTTCGTTATCTAAATACCGACGAAGAACTTGTAGAAATTGAAGCCGACGATTTGTTTGCCCGCGTAATTTTACACGAATACGACCATCTGATTGGCAAGATGATTCCCGATAGAACCGAACCGAAAATCAGAAAAAAATTACAGAAAAAATTACGCGATATTATGAATCGAAATGTAGATATTAATTATCCGATAACCTCAAAAGAAAGCTGATGAAAATTATTTTTTTCGGAACACCCGATTTTGCAATCCCAATTCTAAATAAAATTTACGAAAGTAAGCATCAACTTGTTGCCGTTGTAACTGCACCCGATAAAGAGCGGGGAAGAGGTCGTAAAGTTTCTTTTACACCCGTAAAGCAATTCGCAATTGAAAAATCCATTCCGGTTTTGCAACCCGAAAAATTACGCGACGAAAATTTTATTAAACAATTGAAAAAATTTGCTGCGGATGTTTTTGTAGTTGTAGCGTTTCGCATTTTGCCAGAAGCGGTTTACACAATTCCGAAATACGCTTTTAATTTGCACGCTTCACTTTTACCAAAATATCGAGGTGCGGCACCAATTCAATGGGCTTTGATTAATGGCGAAAAAGAAACGGGCGTTACAACTTTCCTTTTGGAAAAGAAGGTCGATACCGGCAATATTATTTTACAAAAGAAAATTGAAATTTCGGAAGATGACGATTTCGGAACACTTCACGATAAATTAAGTATGCTCGGTGCCGATGCCGTTTTGGAAACACTCGAAATTTTGGAAAGCGGTAATTTTACACCGCTTCCGCAAGATGATTTGCTTGTAACGAAAGCACCGAAAATTACCAAAGATATAGCGAAGATAGATTGGAATAAATCCGCACGCGAAATTGTAAATCTTATCCGAGGACTATCGCCCGTACCGGCAGCCTTTTTTGAGCGGAACGGAAAAATTTACAAAATTTACAAGGCAATTGTTTCGGATAAAGAATTAAATCCCGGCGAAGTTCTGCAAACAAAAAAAGAACTTTTTATCGGAGCGGCTGATAAATCCGTTCAAGTTTTGGAACTAAAACCCGAAGGACGAAAACGAATGACTGCGGAAGAATTTTTACGCGGTTATTCTTTAATTGAAAAATAAAAGGTTTGAAAATGAGCACGTTACTCGATGCAATTGGAAACACACCGCTTGTCGAATTAAAAAATATAACACGCGGATTAAAGGCAAGAATTTTTGCGAAGTTGGAATTTATGAACCCTGGTGGGAGCGTTAAGGACCGCATTGCAAAATATATGATTGAAAAAGCCGAACGCGAAGGTAAGCTTAAACCCGGTGATACGATTATTGAAAACTCTTCGGGCAATACTGCAATGGGTTTGGCAATTGTTGCAAGGCAAAAAGGCTACAAATTAAAAATTGTAATTCGTGATACAACGAGCAAGGAAAAGCTTAAAATGCTTGAAGTTCTCGGCGTTGATGTAATTACCGTTGATGCAACAATTCCGCCGGAGCGTCCCGATTCATACAACAATCTAGCAAAAAATCTTGCTGCGGAAAATCCCGATTATTATTACATCGATCAGCACAATAATTTGGATAATAACGAAGCTCATTATATGACAACCGGACCCGAAATTTGGGAGCAAACCGGCGGAAAGATCGATTACCTTGTTTTGGGAATTGGTACAGGCGGAACAATTTGCGGAGCGGGAAAATTTTTGAAAGAGAAAAATCCTAATATTAAAGTAATTGCCGTTGATCCGGTCGGCTCTATTTTTTACGATTATTTCAAAAACAAAAAATTGGTTGAGCCTTCTCGCTATTTGCTCGAAGGACTTGGTGACGAATTTTTAATTAAAACCGCACAACTTGAAGTGCTTGACGATATGCTTAAAATAAAGGATGAAGAAGCATTTGAATGGACGTTGAAACTTGCTGCGGAAGAAGGAATTTTAGCCGGTGGTTCCAGTGGTGCTAATATTTGGGGAGCAATCCAAGTTGCAAAACAAATAGATGAAGAGGCAAATATTGTTACATTGTTTCCGGATTCCGGTTACAAATATTTTAGCACAATATATAACGACAGCTGGTGGGAGAAAAACGGTTTCACAAAACCGGAGAACCTATAACCGATTTGCTTCAACATATTGACGTTACGCTGTTTTATTTTATTAATCAAAGTTTGGCAAATCCCGTTTTCGATAAATTTTTTGTATTTATTACGGATGTAAAACATTGGCTTTTGCTCTATATTTTTCTTTGGTTAATGTTATTAACAAAGGGGAATAAGACGGATAAAATTAATGCAATTGTTCTTGTGCTTTTGCTTATTGTTTCTGATCAAGTTAGCAGCCATTTACTTAAAAATTTTTTCGGAAGACTTCGTCCTTGCAATGCTTTGGAAAACGTAAGGCTTTTGATTTCGTGCAGTCATAGTTTTTCGATGCCTTCTTCTCACGCTTTCAATAATTTTGCTGTGGCAACGTATCTTTCGGTATTTTATCGCAAATATGCGAAAATCTTTTTTACAATTGCTGTATTGATTGCTTTTTCGCGTCCGTACGTTGGCGTTCATTATCCTTCCGATATTTTAGTCGGTGCTGTTCTAGGTTTTTTGTTAGGTTATCTTTTTACGTATTTTGTTAAATTAAGATTTGGAAAGGAAGAAAATTATGAGTGAAATAACAAAACTTGATATTGCTAAAGATTGGCTTCCTCGATATACGGGAGCACAGATAGACGAATTTGGTGATTACATTTTGCTTTCGAATTTTGGTAATTACGTTCAAACATTTGCCGACCAATTCGGTGTTGACGTAAAAGGTGAAACTCGTCCGATGCAGGTTGCCACGAATAATTCCGGTGTTAGTATTATTAACTTTGGGATCGGTTCGCCGAACGCTGCAACAATTATGGATTTGTTAACTGCACGTAATCCGAAAGGTGTTCTTTTTTTGGGTAAATGCGGAGGCTTGAAAAAAACAACTGAAATCGGCCACTTCATTTTACCAATTGCCGCAATTAGAGGCGAAGGAACAAGCGACGATTATATGCCGCCGGAAGTTCCTGCATTGCCTTCGTTTAAGTTGCACAAGTTTGTTTCTACAAAAATAATTGAAAGAGGCTTGGAATACCGAACCGGTGTGGTTTACACAACTAACCGTCGTGTTTGGGAATGGGATGAACAATTTAAGGAAAGATTACGTCGCTTGCGTGCAATCGGAATTGATATGGAAACGGCAACGATTTTTGTTACGGGTTACGCAAATCAAATTGCACGGGGAGCGTTGTTGCTTGTATCGGATTTACCTATGATTAAAGAAGGAATTAAAACCGAGGAATCGGACAAAAAAGTTAATTCGAAATACGTGAAATTGCATTTGCAAATAGGCATAGATGCAATGATGGAAATCGGGGCGAAAGGTGAAAAAATCAAACATTTTACATTTTAACTAAAGGTGAGGCTATGAAAAAATTATTTTTGCTCTTTGTTGTAATTATTTTCGTTTCGTTTTCTCTTTACGCACAGATCGATTATTCTTCTACGGACGGACTTTACGGAAGCGAACTTCAACTTGCGTTGCACAAATTGATTCGCAATCACACACGCTATCCTTATTCATCAAGTTCTACCGATACTTGGGATATACTGAAAGTTGCCGATAGGGACACAACAAATCCGAATAACATAATTACAATTTATATGGGATATTCGCTCGACGCCGAAGGCGAATACAATGCAGGATGGAATCGCGAACACGTTTGGGCAAAATCGCACGGATTTCCAAGTTCGAGCGATACCGCTTACACCGATTGTCATAAT
>CAYZGB010000144.1:0-5634 GCA_964477915.1 uncultured Melioribacter sp.
CCGTCCGAAACTGAGTTTCGGACGGAAATAACAATAGAAACTTCGTTTCGATTAAAAAAATGTAAATTAGCATAAAAATGAAATATAAAATAACGAAACAAAGTTTCGTACATTATTTCCGAACGAAATACAATTTCGTTCGGAGGGAAAAGGATTTCTCCTCAAACGACTTTGTCGTTTTCGTCGAAATGACAGCATAGAGTATCCACTTTTCCTTTTCACCTTTCGTCCTTTTTTCCTTCCTTTTACTTTATGAACTTTTAACTTTACAAACTTTGAACAACAAAAAGAATTTGTAACAGACAACTATCGCGATAAAATTAAAATAAAAAACCCCGCACAGTTGCGGGGCAAATTTTGAAGGAATTTATGAAAGACTATTCTTTGATTCCAGCAATTTCTTCGAGCATTGCGGTCGTTAATGATTTTGGTCTTTCAATAGGATAGCCGAGTCCTCTATCCCAAATAATATTTGCAAGAACACCAAGCGAACGTCCAACACCAAACAATACCGTGTAGAAGTCATATTCTCTTACGCCGTAATACCATTGAATAACACCGGATTGTGCATCAACATTAGGCCAAGGATTTTTTGCTTTTCCGTGTTCTTTCAAAATTCCGGGAACAACTTTGTAAAGAACATCAACATACTTAAACAAAATATCATCAGGTAAATGTTTCAAGCAGAATTCACGTTGTGCTGTGTAACGCGGGTCGGTTTTTCTTAATACGGCGTGTCCGTAACCCGGAATTACTTGTCCGCTGTTCAAAGTATCCCAAACAAATTTACTCATTTCTTCTTCGGTCGGGACTTTATCTCCCATTTTTTCCTTTACGCCTTGAATCCAACGCAAAACTTCTTGGTTTGCCAATCCGTGAAGCGGGCCTGCAAGTCCGTCCAACATTGCTGAAATTGCGTAATAAACATCGGACAATGCACTTGCTACCAAGTGTCCGGTGTGTGCACTAACATTTCCGCTTTCGTGATCGGAGTGAATAATAAAATACAATCTCGAAACATCATCGTAAGGTTTGTCAATTCCCATCATATGTGCAAAGTTTGCACCAAAATCGAGATGAGGATCGCTCGGAATAATATCGCCGCCTTTGTATTTTAATCTGTAAATAAATGCAGCAATTTGTGGAAGTTTTGCAAGAAGATTCATTGCATCTTCGTAGGTAGGATCCCAATAATCCATTTTGTTTAAGCCGGCTTTGTATTCTTTAACAAAAATTGATTCGCGTTCCATTGCTGCAATTGCTGTTGCAAACATTGCCATCGGATGCGAATCTTCCGGCATTGCTCTTAATACATCAAAAACATATTCGGGAACATCTTTACGTTTATTAAATTCTTCCGCAACTGCTTTTACGTCTTCTTCTGTTGGAATTTCGCCGGTGAGTAAAAGATAGAAAAAGCCTTCAACATAAGGCATTTCGCCACCGGGAACTTTCGGCAATTTTTCTAATACTTCTGGAATTGTGTAACCGCGGAATCTGATTCCTTCGTAAGGGTCGAGATACGAAATATCGGTTACAAGAGCCTTAATTCCTCTCATTCCACCAATAATTTGTGAAATCTTTACTTCATCAACTTTTACGTCGCCGTATTCTTTTACGAGTCTTGTTGTTCTCGGACGCCAAGCGACGATTTTTTCGTATAACTTATCTTTTAAATTGGACATTTTTTTAATCCTCCTATATTAATGATTTTTGATCGTCCGATCAATTCTTCGAAAACAAATTCGCTCGCCAGCATAAATTGCGGAAACCACTGCACTTTCAATAGTTGAAGGCAATTCCGTAGAAACCCAATCTCCGGCAAGGATTAAATTTTTGTAAGGCGAGTAAATTTGTTTTCTCAATTTGTAATTCAGAATATCGGACATTGTTGTAGATTTTTTTTTATTTATCAATACGAAATCTAAAATATTTTCAAATGAAAAAACAGAAAAAAGTTTATTTAGTTCCAATAAAAATTGTTCATTAATAGTTTTTTTGTTGTTAAACGAAAATTCGTCTGCATTACTAACCACAACCGAAACAAAATCGCCTAAATTGAAAACCCAATCAATCTTGCTATTAACAAGTAAATACGCTCTTTTCGATAATGTGTTTTCTTTTAACTTAATGTATGCTGTAACAATATTTCCGTATGTAAATTGCGATAAAACATTTTTAAACAAATTTTCTTTTTTTAAAATTGATTTTAATTGAAAAGGCTGAAGTGTAGTAATTACGTAATCAAAATTTTTGTATTGACTTTTTGAAGTAATAATTTCAGTAACTTTATTCCCAACGGCATTAATTTTAATTACTTTTTCTTTTGTTAAAATTTTCACATTACTACTTTGTTGCAAATATTTTTTTGCAGGTAAAACAAATATTTGATTAAGAGAATTACGTGTAACGATAATTTGTTGAGAGTTTTTGCTACTGAAAAATATGGTTTTAATTGTATTGATAAAAAGTGATGCACTGATTTTATTAGGTTTTGTGTTGTAAATCGAAAGTAATATTTTGTCCCAAAATTTTTCCGATAAGTTGAATTGATTAAATTTTGAGAATAAAAATTGCACATCTACATTTTCGTAATCTTTTGGATTTGCTTTCTTAATAAATAAAAGAAATCGAATTAATTGGAATTTTTCCGATAAGGTTAAATGCCCGAGGTTGAAAATCCCCCTTATTTTATCTATAGTTCGTGGAATAGATGTAAGTGGAAAGTCATATTCCTCTTTATTTTCGAGGCGAAAAGTAACATCGATTTTTTCAGATTCGCTAAAAGAAAAATTGGGATTAACTTTTTTTAACAGCGAAATAAAATTTGAATAGCTTGCTGAAAGTGCGTGCTGACCTAAATCAAGTTCAGGGAAATTACCATTCGATTTTTGAAAAGAAGAAATTCTGCCGCCAAGATTTTTATTCGCTTCGAGAATTGTAATTTCGGAAGCACAATCAAGCAATTTAATTGCTGCTGAAATTCCTGCAACTCCGCCTCCGATAATTAAAACTCTCATTTACTCATTTTACCTTTTAGAATATGTTTAAGTACAATCCACAATTTATCGATTTTGCTTAATGTAAATTTTTGTGTAAATATTTCGTAATTGTGTTTCCTAATTTTTAACAAAAGCGAATGATAAATTTCTCCCATTGCAATTGCAGGATAAAGTGTGGCATAATCTTCACGAGGGAAAATCTTTTCGGCTTCCGAATAGAAATTTTCTGCAAGTTCATCAAGGCTTTTCATAATTTTAAGAAAACCTTCGTTTGTAATTTCTTCTTTTAATTCTTCTGGTGTGTAGTTAAATTTTTTAAATAATTCTTGCGGAATGTAAATTCTACCGGTTTCAAAATCCAATTTTACATCGCGAATAATATTGGTGATTTGCAAAGCCTTTCCGAGATTAATTGCAAATTCTTTTGCTTTGGAATTAGCGAAACCGAAAATGTGAATTGTAATTAATCCAACAGTCGAAGCAACGGAATAAGCGTAATTTTCCAAATCTTCAAAGGTTTCCGGTTGCCGGAATGTCAAGTCGCTTTTGATTCCGTCAAGCAGTTCGATAAAATATTTTTCGGGGATTTTAAATTCTTGAATTATGTTAGTGATATTAACAAGCAATCTATTTGAGCTACTGCCTTTAAGTGCTTTATTAAATTCGTTTACCCAATTTTCAAAATCGTTTGTTTTTTCTTCAATTGATTTTTGCTGATTGTCAACGAGTTCATCGGAAATGTGTGAAAAGAGATAAAACGTTTTCATTGCCTCTCGTTTCTTGGCCGGAAGCAACTTAAATGCGTAATAAAAATTACTATCGGAATTTTTGTTTTTCATCTGAAAAAGAATAGTGATTTCACAAAGAGTTTTACCACATCTAATTTTGTTAGTGTTGGCCGTACTTCAAGAGTATTGTAATTAAGTTTTTTAATTTTTCCCAATATTTCCAAGCCTCCGGCAATTGTTAATTTAATTTGGAATTTCAGTTCCGGCGGTAAATAATTTAACAAAGGTTTTCCTTCTACAAACATTTTTTCGGTTCGTTCTACCGAATATTTCATCAAGTTTTTGAAATTATCACTGATTTTTAAATCGAGTAATTCCCCTTCCCTTACGTTAAACTTTTGTAATTCGTCAAGTGGAAAATAAAGCCTTCCGTTTTTTAGATCTTCACTCACATCTTGATAAAAGTTCGTTAATTGTAAAGCGGTTGTAATTTTATCGGAAAAATACATTGCTTTTTCCAAACGAACATCAAAGAGTTCGAGAATTAATCTCCCCACCGGATTAGCGGAATAATTGCAATAATTCAAAATTGCATTAAACGTATGAAATGTCGTGAATTCAACATCCATTCTAAAAGCTTTAATCAAATCGAAAAAATATTTTGAAGTTAATTTATAGGTAGTAATTGTGTGTTGTAACGTTTCCCAAAATTCATCTGTAAATTTACCGTAAAGGGATTTTACTAATTCGGTTTGAAATTCATCAAGTAAATTAAGCTTTTCACTTACTGCAAATTCGTTACTATCCGCAATATCATCGGCAATGCGAGCGAATTTGTAGATAATTGCAATGTGCGGTACAATTTCTTCGGGCAAAAAAAAGGAAATTACAGGAAAATTTTCGTAATGAGATTTTGCGAATTTTATTGCCGAAATGTATTCTTCATTTAATTTCATAATAAAAAATGCCGGCTCGCAGAAACGAACCGGCGTAATTAAAATTAATCGCTTGCCATAATAAATAGAGGTTTTGCTTCGAAGCTTTTGTAGAACGGACGTAGTCTATCGGTATTATAATATTTTGAAACATCAACAACTTTTTTGAAACTTGTAACAACTTCAATTTGTTGATTGTCGTAGCGACCGTTACGCAGTGTTACCAAACGTCCCGATACGCCGTCCAAAATCAAATCGAGTGCGAGATTACCGAAAGCCATTGGGACAATTGAGTCAATCGCATCCGGATCGCCACTGCGAACAAGGTAACCGAGCCTTTGATTGATTACGTTAATTCTCTTTCCATTGTTGTATTTCGGCGAAATTTCTTTCAACCTACGCGAAATAATATCGCCTATCCCACCGAGTTTTTTATGTCCGAACATATCGGTTTCATTATCTTCAAAAACCATTTCGTTCGAGTCTTTCATCATTGCACCTTCGGAAACAAGCACGACGGAATATTTACTCGGATTGGTGTATCTATCTGCAACAAGCAATTCTGTTAATCTTTCAATATCAAATTTATATTCTGGAATAACACAACGATTAGCAGCACCAGCCATTGTGGGCAAAAGTGCGGTAAATCCAGCGTAGCGTCCGAAAACTTCGATAACCAAAAATCTTTCGTGCGAACCTGCCGAAGTACGTAAATTGTGTGTAAGCTGTATTGTTCGAGTAACGCAAGTACTGAAACCGATGCAATAATCGGTGCCGGGTACGTCGTTATCCATTGTTTTAGGAATTGCAACAACCTTCAAACCTTGATGGTGCAAATGAACGCCATAGCTTAAAGTATCGTCGCCACCGATTGGAATTAAATAATCGATACCTAGGAATTCCAAATTCTTAATCACTTCTTCTGTTAAATCGTTTATATCGTCGTTATATTTATCACGCAAATGTTCG
>CAYZGB010000145.1:0-5622 GCA_964477915.1 uncultured Melioribacter sp.
TTCGGGCAATACGATAAAAACGATATGCTTTACGTGAAGGTTTATTACAATTTTTAATTAGTCTTAATTCGTTCCGTCCCATTCAAATTATTTTGGGTGGGACGGAAATAGATTTACTTTCAATAAAAATAAATTCCATCTCTCATTAAATATATTTTTGGGAAATTTAGCCAACGTTTAGTTTTCTTTTTCATAAATTATTTTACCGCTTTCTTGCAATTCTTTTGAAAATGAACTTTCACTTTTTGTAAAAGCTAAGTATTCAGGGGTCGTATAAACAAGCAAATCAATCGGAATTTTTTTATTCACCTCTCTAATAGCTTTTCTAACCTTTAATTTCATTTCCAATTTTTCATCGTAATTTTCCGGCACTTTATCTGTATTTAACACAACAAGTAAATCCAAATCGCTATCTTCGGAAAAATTATTTTTTGCATACGAACCGAAAACCATTACAAGTTTAGGATTGAGCACCATTAATTTTTTTAATACTTCGGAAAATATTTTCTCGTGTTCTTTGCTCATTTCAATCTTTGCCTTAATTGAAACTATACTCCATTTCTAAATTCAAATAAATTTAATATTGTTTAATGTATTTAAGAATTACTTATAATTTGAACAAAATCTTTTTATAGTTATGTTTTTTGAATGATTTGATTAACATACTAACAAACTAATGCAAAACTTCGCAGACTTTGTCCAATCTACAAAGTAACAAAAAATGTCCTTACCCAATTAACCTTTGATATTCCTTAACCAAATAAAGCGGAAGAGAAAGCAAATTGTATTTAACCGATTTTTGTTTTCCGTTAAAGTTTAAAAAGATACTTGGATTTTTACATATTGTAAATAAACAACCCTGTATTTTTACAAATTTTATGTAAAAAGAAGTTTGGATTTTTACAAATTTCGAGTAGAAAGAAGTTTGGATTTTTACAGTTTTGAATAAAAATTATGTCAATCGCAAATTTTTCTTATTAATTACCATTATAATTTTCTTATATTACATTTTAACCTATGTTGGTACTTTCGGCTTAACTGATAAATTATTTTGAGGAAGAAATGAATATCCGTTCTATTATTTTGTTTTTTCTTTTCTCTGTTCCCCTTGTATCTTTTCCACAAACAAGCGGATTTGGTGCCGGTGATCATGAACTGATGCTTCAACCTACAGCTTACACAATGCCTGCCGGTACTTCGTATTTGACCGATTATGAATTATTTTTCCTTAACTACACTTATGCCGTTACAAATAGAACACATATTGGTGCTTTGGTTATGTTTCCTATTGCCAGCGAATTTTACAAATCTCTTACTATTGGTGTAAAACAAAATTATTGGCGAGGAGATTATTTTAACGGTGCTGTTTACGGAGCTTTTATGGTTTGGGAAAAACTTTTCGTTTTAGGTAATATCTTTAGCATAGGGAAGCCTGAAAATGGTCTTAATATTTTAGTCGTCTATTCAGGTTTATTTGATGAAAATGAAGGACACATATTTTTTGGACTTGGTTACCGTTTCGATATTTCGGAAAATTTCGGACTTCTGCTCGAATACAATTCGGGAAACGGTGTTGAAGTTTTCGAAAATCCGAGTAAATCATCTTTTATTATTGGCGGAATTCGATTTCATAACCAAAATACCTCGTGGGAATTGGGAGGAATGAGACCATTAAAAGAAGATATTGGAACCGATTTGATTGTCTTTCCGTTTTTAAAAGGGACCTATTATTTCCATTAGTTTTATCTTCGGAAATATTTAGATAAAAATAGATTGGAAAAATTTAATTTAACGCTAAAACTACGTTTGAATTACACCAACGTTAAACGGCGGAATATCGGGATTACCGTTTGCCACTTCAAGAGCCATTGAAATATATTCGCGAGTTTTTGCCGGATCAATTATTTCGTCCACCCAAATTCGTGAGGCAGCGTAAAGTGCTTCGCCTTTTTCGTCGTAAGATTTTTGAATTTCGTCGAGCAGTTTATTTTTGTCTTCTTCCGAAAATTCTTTTCCAGCCTTTTTCATTTGCTTTAATTTAATATCGAGCAAAACGTTGCTTGCTTGTTTTCCGCCCATCACGGAAATGCGAGCATTCGGGTAAGCGAAAATAAATCGCGGATCGTAAGCTTTGCCGCACATTGCATAATTACCGGCACCAAAACTATTGCCAACAATAATCGTAATTTTTGGAACAACACTATTGGCAACCGCGTTAACCATTTTTGCACCGTCTTTAATTATTCCGCCGTGTTCGGCTTTGCTACCAACCATAAAGCCTGTTACATCTTGCAAAAACACAAGCGGAATTTTCTTTTGGTTGCAATTCATAATAAAACGCGTTGCTTTATCGGCACTATCGGAATAAATTACGCCACCAATTTGCATTTCGCCTTTTTCGCTGCGAACAATCGAGCGTTGATTTGCAACAATTCCCACTGCCCAACCGTCAATGCGAGCATAAGCGGTAATAATTGTTTTGCCGTATCCCGCTTTGTATTCGTCAATTTCGGAATCATCCACAATTCGGGCAAGCAATTCGTAAGTATCGTATTGTTGAAAATTATCTTCCGGCAAAATTCCGTAAATTTCTTTCGGGTCGTATTTCGGCGGTTTTGGTTCTATGCGATTAAATCCGGCGGTTTTTCTTTCGCCGTGCTTCGATGTAATACTGCGAATAAGTTCCAAGCCTTCGTTATCATTTTTTACAATGTAATCGGTAACGCCGGAAATATTCGATTGAACACGCGCCCCGCCGAGACTTTCGTTATCGATTTCTTCACCGATTGCCGCTTTAACAAGATGCGAACCGGCAAGAAAAACAGAGCCTTCGCCTTCTACGATTAACGCTTCGTCCGACATTATTGGCAAATAAGCACCACCGGCAACACAAGGTCCCATAATTGCAGCAATTTGCGGAATTCCCATTGCGGACATTTTCGCATTGTTACGGAAAATTCTTCCGAAGTGTTCTTTATCGGGGAAAATATCTTCCTGCAAAGGAAGAAAAACACCGGCACTATCGACAAGATAAATTATTGGCAAACGGTTTTCCATCGAAATTTCCTGCGCCCGAAGATTTTTCTTTGCAGTCATCGGAAACCACGCACCGGCTTTTACCGTTGCATCGTTTGCTACAATAAAATAATATTTGCCGTGTATTCTTCCGATGCCCATTACTGTTCCCGCACTTGGTGCACCGCCGTATTCTTTATACATTCCGTAAGCGGCAAAGGAATTCAACTCGTAAAATTCACTTCCTTCGTCAATTAATTTTTCAATTCTTTCGCGTGCGGTAAGTTTGCCTTTTGCGTGCTGGCGTTCAATTGCTTTTTCGCCACCGCCGAGTTTTATTTTATCGTGAAGTGCATTTATTTTTCTAACAAGATTTTTGTAAAAATCCTCGCGTCGCAAAAATGTTTGATTTTCTTTATTCAGTTCGCTTCCAATTGATTTCATACGCTCACCGTTTTGTAATTTTCGATTAACCTCTCTGCCAAATTAAACGGGGAAATTTCACGTTCAACAACTTTCGGTGTTTCTTCGGCAAGAAATTGTTCGCGGGTTTCGTTCCACATTTCAATCCGCAATTCGTTTTCCACAATATTTTTAATTCTGATTTTGTTATTTCTAATTCTTCGTTTGTGTAACGTTCCGCTTTCTTCAAGGAAATTCTTATGTTTCAAAATTTCATCAAGGACTTCCTTTACGCCTCTGTTTTGGCTCGCAATTGTTTGAAGAATATCGATTTTCCAACCGGAATCGGTTTGTTTGTTCAATTGCAAAATAGATTTCAAAGCCATTACGGCACTATCGGCACCCGGGCGATCGCTTTTGTTTAATACAAAGAAATCCGCAATTTCCATAAGTCCCGCTTTCATTGCCTGAATTGAATCGCCCGATTCCGGGACAAGCACTACAACCGTTGTATCGGAAGTTTTGGCAATATCAAGTTCCGATTGCCCGACGCCCACGGTTTCGAAAATAATAAAATCGTAGCCCGCGGCATCAAGCACATCGCTTGCATCGATTGCTTTTTTGCTTAATCCGCCAAGGCTTCCGCGCGTTGCCATGCTGCGAATGTAAACGTTCGGGTGCATTCCGATTTCGGTCATTCGAACACGATCGCCAAGTAATGCACCGCCTGTAAACGGACTTGTAGGATCAACCGCAATAATTCCAACGGTTTTGCCTTGCTCAACAAGTAATTTCGTTAGTTGATTTGTTAATGTTGATTTTCCGGCACCGGGAGGTCCAGTAATTCCAATGCGATAAGAATTTCCCCCGTGTTTGAAAATTTCGTCAAGCAATTCGTTTGCTTCGCCTTCGTTCGATTCTACTTTTGTGATTAATCTTGAAATGTAACGTTTGTCTTTTGCTTTTAATTTTTCAATAAGCAGAGTGTCGTTCATAATTTTTTATCCGTGTAAAGTTTGTTTTCTTTAATGTATTCGGCAACTTCTTTCGGAACAAAGTAATCAAAGAATTTATTTTTCTTAACTCTTTCCCGAATCATCGTGGATGAAATTTCGATAATCGGCGTATCTACAAAAATTGCTTTTGCGAAATAACTGTGTAGCGAAAAACTTGCGGAAAAGTTGCTCCGTTTAAGCACAACCAAATTCGCCATTTCGATTATTCTATCAGGCTCTTTCCAATTATCGAACGAAACAAGATTATCGAAGCCGATAATCAAATCGATTTCA
The DNA here is from genome assembly GCA_964477915.1 of uncultured Melioribacter sp. Classification (GTDB taxonomy): domain Bacteria; phylum Bacteroidota; class Ignavibacteria; order Ignavibacteriales; family Melioribacteraceae; genus WGAL01. The sequence goes on from CAYZGB010000145.1 coordinate 4,707, forward strand.
TCGTAAATTCCCTTAAAATATTCGACGGTATCGACGGTAAACGAAATATCGCCTTTTTTTATTTCGTAATCCGAAACTTCGAATTTCGGGTTTGACGCCGTGGCAAGTTTTACCATTTCTAAGCGGTGAATGTGTTCGGTTGAATTAAATCCGACTTTGTGAGGCGAAATGTAACAAGGCACAAAAATTATTTTTTCAAGATTTCTTTTTTCCAAAACGGATTGAGCGGTAATTAAATGCCCGATATGAACGGGGTCGAACGAACCGCCCATTATTCCAATGTGAGCCATTTTCTTTTCCGTAATAATTCGTTAATAACAAAAGCAAATAATATCAAACTAAAAAGATAAACGAAAATCGGATTAAGTTCAAAATAAATCAACAAATTCCAAACAGCGTGTAAAACGATAACCAATAAAAATGCGATAATCGGACTTATTTTTTTATTAAATACAAGAAAATAAAGGGGAATAACGCTATGAAGAATTTGTGCGGAAATGATTCGTCCGGTTGCACGCAAAGATTCACCAATAAAATCAATGCTTTGACAAAACAGAACATTTTCAGTCAATCCAAAAAGAAAACCAACTGCAAGTAGCAAATAAATTTTGGTACGGTCGCTTATTTCGGAATTTATTTTTCTTTGAACAAAAATCAGCAAGAGAAAATAAGTAAGTAATTTGCCGCTTTCCTCAACAAAAGGTGCAATTACAATTCCCCTTAAAAATCGGGAGGAAATTAAACCGAACAAAAAATTTTCAATCAAATAAACAAGCAACGGTAGTAAAAACGAGGCAATAAAAATCGTAATTAGTAGCTTTACAAAACCGAATTTCTTCGGAATTTCTTTTTCATTATTGATTTTGGCAACCGCAGAATTTTCGTTGAATTTAATCAATGTGCTTCCAACCAGTTT
>CAYZGB010000146.1:0-5520 GCA_964477915.1 uncultured Melioribacter sp.
CCTCCGACCCGCAGTTTAGGAAACTGCTGCTCTATCCAGCTGAGCTACCGGGGCATTTATACCTTAGTTCGTGCTGCGTTGATGTAAGTAACAAAATTTTTAAGGATTTTACGCTCTTCATTTGTTAGATATTTTTTTGCCACTTCGTAAACTTTAACAAGGTGTTTTAGATTTGAAAATTGGTATGCAAATTTAATCTGTTGCCTGTACTTTTGTCTATCTTCGAAAGTTTTTTTAGCAAAATTCACTACTGCTTTTAAGTTAATTACCGGCGATAAATACCTGTCGTTTCCTATTAACACAAGTTTTGCATAATATTTAGGATCACTCATTGCAATATCCATAGCAATTTGTGCCGCATGTTCGGTTAAACTATTAAGCCCCGTTGCTTTAAGAAAACCATTTGATGCAATACTTAAAAGTTCATCTATTACATTTTCGGTCGTTCTCGGATTTATCAAAGACTGTTCATATAACTTTTGAATAGCGATATTTACGGCATCTTTCAATAATGAGGAAGCTTCTTCTCTTCTTTCCGCTGGTCCCGAAAGATCGTTAATTATGCGAATAAGTTCCAAATAATCGCCCTCTTCGGCTATTAATTTTACAGGCGCATTTCTTTTGGGCTTACCTACCCTTGCGAGCGTATCCCAACCGTCAAAACCTCTCGTCTCACGTTTATTTAATCTGCTTTGGGCATGATCTATTGCACTTTCTGCTTCAGGATCGTCTGTTAAAACTTTAATTTTATTTAAGGTAAGCTTTTCAATTATTGTTTTATAATATTTAGATGAAATTTGGAATGATACTAAATACTTATCACCAATGTTATCAAATTCCAAATCCTTAATAATAACATCGGAGAATGTTAATTTAAAAACCTTTAGAATCGACTCAATTTTCTTTTTGTCGATTATATCTATTTCTACGAATACAATTTTAAAATCTTCCATAGATTGCAAAAATAATAATTTAACAATTTTAATCTAAATTTTTTATTACACAATATCCGAATTTTTCAACATTCAATTACAGCTTTCCTCATCTATTAAAAAATGAGCATTTCTTTTCATTCCTTTCAATCTTGCACGTTTGATAGGGCTTTCCTTAAAAAGATTATTGAACTTACGATTTGTTAAGTTATCAAACAAATCGAGAGGCAATACTTTAAATTGCGGTTTAAATTCATCTTTATTTGTTGGTGTTGCAAATTTTTTATTCCACGGACAAACATCCTGACAATCATCACAACCGAAAATCCAATTGTTGAATTTTCCTTTAAATTCAAGTGGAATTTCCCCTTTATTTTCAATAGTAAGATAAGATATACATCGATTTGCATCAATAATCGTAGGCTCAACAATTGCGTCCGTAGGACAAGCATCAATGCAAGCCGTACAAGTACCGCATTTTTCGGTCAACGGAACTGAAGGCGTAAATTCATAATTACAGATAATACTTGCAACAAAAAACCAACTCCCGAGTTTAGGATTAATTACCATTGAATTTTTTCCAATCCAACCTAATCCGGCTTTTTGAGCCCAAATCGAATCCATTACAGGTCCGGTATCTACATAACTTTTCGATTTAAATTCAGGCTCAATTTCTGAAAGTTTTTGTTCAAGTTTTTCGAGCATTTCCCAAATTAGGTAATGGTAATCTTTTCCCCAAGCGTAACGGGAAACTTTTCCGTAGCATTCTTTTGCTTCGTGCTTTTCGGGATAAAAATAATTTACACCAAGCGAGATAACACTTTTCGCATCGGAAAGAATTTCTCGAACATCACGACGCTTAGATAAGTTCCTCGACATATATTCCATTCCGCCGTGATAATTATTTGCCAACCAATTTTCGAGATGCTCGATTTCCTTATCAAGCATCTCGAATTTGGCAAACCCAACCAAATCAAAACCGATTTCTTTCGCTAACTGTTCAACAAGTTTGTTACTTAATTTCGGTTTCGATTCTTTCATTAAATTTCCGTAAAACGCTTGTCCACTTTGTAATCGTCCTTTTCGGTATGTTTTACAGTTACCGCTACATTTTCCGGATCGTGTTCGAAAACAAGCAACCAATTTTCTTCGGCAGCCTTTGGAAGAAGTTTAAGTTTTTCTTCAAGCGTAGTAAGTGGAAACAAATCAAATCCCATTATGTAAGGAAGCGGAACATGTCCAGCAGTCGGAATTAAATCGGCACAATATAGAATTGTATTTTCGCCGTCGGATACTTTAAGAATTTGTTGTCCCGGCGTGTGTCCGTTTATTTCAATAATTTCAATTTCATCATCCATCTGAAACGAACCTTCGTGAAATTCATACTGTCCGGTTTTGTACATCGGCATAAATCTGTTTTCAAAATAACTTGCTCTATCGCGACGCGAAGGATTTTTCGCCCACTCGAATTGCTTTTTATTAACGTGGTATTTTGCATTTGGAAATGCGGGATAAGTATTTCCGTCCTCATCAAAATTTACTGCACCGCCAATGTGATCAAAGTGCAAATGAGTAATAATTACATCCGTAACTTCGTCCGGCGAAATTCCTTTTTTCTTTAACGAATCGTAAAGCATTCCGCTTTCGTGTTCAATTCTGAAAATATTTGCAAATTTGTCCATCCAACCAACACCGGTTCCGGTATCCACAATTATTTTTTTATTTTCGTTTTCCAATAGCAGTACTCTGCCAGCGAGTGTAATTCTGTTTTGTTCGTCCGCAGGATTTGTTCTTGTCCAAAGCGGTTTCGGAACAACCCCGAACATTGCTCCACCGTCAATTCCAAGTGTTCCGGTTTCAAGAGTTGTTGCGTTGTATTTTCCAATTTTCATTTTACCTCCAAAAAAATTCAGTTTGTCTTTTTAAAATAAAAAAGGCTGACAAAATTTGTCAGCCTTAAATCTTAATATTAAGTAAAACTTAACGACCGATTTCGTCGAGTTTTTCTTTTTTAGCAAGAAGTTCATCTTGGGTTTCTTCGTGGTTCGGATCAGGAACACAGCAATCTACCGGACACACAGCCGCACATTGAGGCTCATCGTGGAAACCAACGCATTCAGTACATTTATCGGGAACAATGTAAAAGTGATCTTCGCTAAAGAATCCCGTTGTGCCATTTGGTGTTGCTTCATCGGTTCCGGTTACATCACCGTAAGTCCATTCTGCACCACCTTCGTAAATTGCGGTATTCGGGCATTCGGGTTCGCAAGCTCCGCAATTGATGCATTCATCAGTGATCATTATAGCCATAATTGTTGCTCCTTTTGTTTGGTTTGGTTAAATAATTATTTCAAAGTTCGAAAAAAACTTTTTCTAAAATGAAAATATAATTAATTACTTAAAATAAGACAAAGAAGTTTTTTATTGAAAAAATTTTCCAGATTGAATTATTGAAGATAATATATTGGTTCAAAAAAATAATCTTCCTCAGCCTTTACCTAAACCTTAAACTTAATTTACTTCATCAAGATCATTTTTTTCGTTGTAACAAAAGCACCGGCTCGAAGTGTGTAAAAATAAATTCCGCTTGGCAAGTTGCTTGCATCGAATTTTACGGAATATCTTCCGGGCGATTGAGATTTATTTACAAGCGTTGTTATTTCGCGTCCTAATACATCGTAAATTCTTAATTGAACGTTTTGTTTTTGCGAAAAATTTTTCGCCTCTACGTTCGGTATTGAATATTCGATTGTTGTTACGGGATTGAACGGATTCGGATAATTTTGATAAAGCTTAAATTCGGATAAATTAAATTGCGTATCGTTGTTTTCAATTTCAGTTAAATCTTCATCGTTAATAATTGCCGTCCAAACGCTTGTTATTCCTTGAATGTTGTATTCTGTCCAAATCGGATGAACAACCCCGTTGAATGCAGCAATACAAGTATAATCGCCAATAAAAAAATCGGAATTATTTGTATTCGGCATAGATTGGTCTGTAACACAATAATTATCCCAAGTCTCACCGCCATCGGTTGAACGCGCAAGCCAATATTCCGTTGCCGTTCCTTCGGTATTGCGTCTATCGTAAAAAGAAGCGTAAATATTACCGTTTGTTTGACCAATTGTCAGCCAAGCAAAAAATTGCGGTCGGTTAGTTGAATCGTTATTTACTCTTACCGGCTCACTCCAAGTTTCACCGCTATCTGTGGATTTGGCAAAGAAAACATCGGGATTGGTTTCTCCATTGCGAGTGTCTGTCCAAAGAACATAAATATTTCCACGATAAGGCGATGCCGAAGAAGTATCGCAAGCTGTAATCGGAAGTCCGTTTGCACGATAAAAACCACTGATTGGATAATCCCAACCGCCCGGCATATCTGCTACGTGAATATCCGTTCCCCAAGTTTCACCGCCATCTGTTGATTTATCGAACATAATACCAAGCGGACCTGCCCAAGCAACGTAAATTTCGCCATTTGGTCCAACTGCCGGAACTGCACCTTCAACCGTTTCGTCAGAATCGACGCAATTTCCATCTACATCGTTTATTTGAATTGGCTCGCTCCAAGTTTCGGCAAAATCGGTCGATTTGGAAAATAAAATTCTCGAACTATCGCTCGGGTCGTAACTTCCGTAATCGTCAAATTCCGTCCAAGTTAAATAAAGATTATTTCGAAAAGAGGAATTTGTCAAATCAACAGCAATCCACGCTTTATCTTGGTTACAAGGTGGATTCAAGGGTGGATAAGTACCATCGTTAAATGTTGTTCCGTTATCGGTAGATTTTTGAACAACAATTCTATCTATCCAATATCCGTTGTACGGATTTGAAAGATGCACAAAATATAAATTCCCGCTTGCGTCAAACAGTGTTACAGGATCGCCCCAAACTCCGGAAGAAGAAGTAAGTTCACTCTGAGACCAAGTTCTTCCGTTATCTGTCGAAGAATAAAAATAATCCAAATTAGAACCGGCGGCAAGTATTGAAGGATTCAATGGATTTATTGCAATAGTTACTTCTTCGGGATTATGTGCACTGCTATTGCTTACGCGATAATTCGGGAATTGTGCAAGAATATTTATTGATAGAAAAAGAAAAAATAAAAGCCTCATAGTATCCTCCAGCTACGAAAAGTATTTTTTGTTAATAAATTTTACATCAATTAATCCGCCAAGCAAACCGAAAATAATATTAAGAATTGTTCCACTTACAAGCATTGCAAAAGAATATACCGGTGAAAATCCGTACTCTTTAATATCTTCAACAATGCCTTGTAAAATTGAAAGGACTTCTTGTTTAGATACTTCCGGCATTCCCAATTCATCAAAGAAATTTTGCATCTGTGGGAAAACCGAAACAAAATCGTTTGTTTTTAAAATGAAAGTTAAAAACGAATCAAAAAACACGGTGAAGAATGCACCGAAAACTCCGGTTAAAATCCCAAAACGAATTCCTTCGCCAATTGTAAAAGGTGTTTCTTTTTTATTGCCTTTTATTTCGAGTGTCATTGCATAATAGGTTGCAATAGGAATTAGAATACAACATGTTAAACTTTTAACCACCGGAATAATTTCAACTAATCCGA
>CAYZGB010000147.1:0-5465 GCA_964477915.1 uncultured Melioribacter sp.
AACTTTATGAACTTTTAACTTTATAAACTTTCAACCTATTAGCCTTTTTACCTTTGTCCCTCTTGTCCTTTTAACCTTTTCTCCTTTTTACCTTCAATTCCATTTACATTCAGAGCGTAAGAGAAATTTTCATTAAATTTATTATTTGAATATTTTTCGGAAAGAATTGAGCAAAAAAGTTTATTTCATATCGGATTTGCATTTCGGTGCTGAAAATAAAGAGCGTGAAGCGATTAAAGAATCGCTTGCCGTTGATTTTCTTAATTCTCTTAACGATGCCGAAAAACTAATTATTCTCGGTGACTTGTTCGATTACTGGTTCGAGTATAAAAGAGTAATTCAAAAAGGATATTACCGATTTTTTTGTGCTTTGAAAAACTTGGCGGAAAAAGGAACGAAAATCGAATACGTTATTGGTAATCACGATTTTTTACATCGTGATTTTTTTGAAACGGAATTTGGTGCAACATTGCACGAAGATGCTTTTGTTACTGAAATTTACGACAAAAAATTTTACATCGCACACGGCGACGGACTTTTGCCAAACGATACCGGATATAAAATTTTGAAGAAGATCGTTAGGAACAAATTTATTCAAAAATTGTATTCGCTTTTGCATCCTGATTTGGGAATTGCCATTGCAAGCAACACAAGTGCAAGAAGTAGAAAATATACATCTGAAAAAGATTACGGCGAAAAAAACGCTTTACTCGATTTTGCAAAGAAAAAAATTGATGAAGGATTTGATTACGTTTTACTTGGGCATTCACATTCGCTTGAAAATGTAGAATACAAAGATGGGAAATACATTAATCTCGGTACTTGGCTCGATAAACCTTACTACGGAATTTTTGACGGAGTGAATTTTACGATTTCTGTTTGGAACGGAGAAAAATGAGTAAGAAGAAAACGAATAAGAAAAGCACGAAAAAGAAATCCAATCAAACAAAGAAAATTACCTTTTGGGCAATATTTTTAATTCTTTTTGCGTTGGTTGTAATCGGCGGAGTAATGTTCGCTGGTTATGTTGCATCGGATTTACCTTCGGTTGAACAACTCGAAAATCCCAAACAAGAACTTTCCACCAATGTTTACAGCGAAGATGGAAAAATAATCGGACAATTTTTCGTCGAAAACAGAATTGAAGTTCCGCGGGATAGCATTCCCGATGTTTTAATCCAAGCATTGGTTTCTACCGAGGACAGAAAATTTTATCAACACTGGGGCGTTGATGTCGAACGTTTTTTTAAGGCGATGATTAAAACCTTTTTTATGGGACATAAAGAAGGTGGAAGTACGATTACACAACAGCTTGCCAAAAATCTTTATTCATTCAAAGGTAAAAAAGAAACTCTTATTCAAACCGGAATAAGAAAAATTCGTGAATGGATTACGGCGGTTCAAATCGAGCGAAATTACACGAAAGACGAAATCCTAACGATGTACTTAAACGAATCGTACTTTGGACGGGGAGCGTACGGTGTAGGCATTGCTTCGAAAATTTATTTTAATAAACGTCCTTCGCAACTTACTGCACCCGAAGCAGCCGTGCTTGTTGCTTTGCTAAAATCTCCGGCGTATTACAATCCTGTTACGCATTATCAAAGAGCATTACAACGCCGCAATCTTATTTTACACAATATGTACGAAATGGGTTATTTAACTTTTGAGCAATATCGTAAATTAAAACAAACGCCCATTGTACTTTCCAAGGAAAAATTAAGAAAAGGATTTAAGAGTGATATTGCTCCTAAGTTTTTGGAATTCGTTCGGCAACAAATGTCCCCGCTTGTTCGTAAGCGAGGCTACAATTTGTACAAGGACGGTTTGAATATTTACACAACACTCGATTCCCGAATGCAAAAGATTGCCCGTGCGGCTGTTGATTCACATCTTGTAAATTTACAGGCAATGTTCGATAAATCGTGGAATTGGAATAAGCACCGCGATTTGTACAACACAATTTTGGAAGAAACAATTAAAGCACAACCCGAATACAAAAATGCGAAAACGATCGAAGAGAAAATAAAAATTTTTCATTCGTTTAAAAATAATCTCGCTTTTGTCGATTCGCTTATGAAAGCGAAAACGCGTGTGCAAGTAGGTTTTATCGTAATTGACCCCAAAACCGGAAAAATTAAGGCATTAATTGGCGGACGCGATAAACAAGATTATTACGGATTAAATCACGTAACACAAATTTTCCGTCAGCCCGGATCGTGTTTTAAGCCCATTGTTTACACTGCTGCAATAGAAAACGGACTTTATCCGGCTTATCCGATTTTAAATCAACGTTTCGATTTTAACGGTTGGAGCCCCGAAAATTACAACAAAAAAACCGGCGGATTTTTAACTTTACGCGAAGGTTTGATGTATTCAAAAAATATTATTGCGGCAAGATTAATTATTGAAGGACACGTTGAACTTTGGCAAGTAGGCAAACTTGCACGCAGACTTGGAATAAAAAGCAAACTCGATTTGTATCCTGCTATTTCGCTTGGAGCAACGCAGCTACGTCCTATCGAAATGGTTTCGGTTTTTTCCACATTTGCAAATAAAGGAATTTACATCGAGCCTAACTCAATTGATCGTGTGGATAACAAAGACGGAATTTTAATTACAACTTTCACACCCAAAACACGCGAGGCTCTTTCGGAAGGAACTGATTATATTATTGTAAGTATGCTTCAGTCTGTTGTAAATAAAGGAACCGGTTCAGCAATCCGCTGGAAATATCATTTTACGCGTCCTGCTGCAGGGAAAACCGGAACAACTCAAAATTTTGCCGATGCGTGGTTTATCGGTTTTACACCCGATTTGGTTGCCGGAGTTTGGACAGGCTTTGACGACCAGCGAATTACATTCAAAGATATAAAGGGAACCGGTGCAAAATGTGCTTTGCCGATTTGGGCATTGTTTATGAAAAAGGTTTACGAGGAATTTGATTTTCCCGAAAGCAATTTCGAGATGCCGGACGACGGCTCGGTTGCTTATGTTGATTTTTGTAAAGAATCAATTTACGAATACGGCAATCCACGTTTAGTATCCGATGATTGCAATAGCGGAGTTGTAACCGATGTAATTAAGGTAAACGACATTCCGCCACCATTTAATTACGAACGAGATGCCGAAGTTAAAATTTTCGATAAATATCTCTACTTCGATAGTTCCGGCACACACCGCGCAATCGAAATAAAGTAGGTTAAGGCAAAGGTAAAGAGAAATTGTCATTGCGTCCCACGAGAAATCCGTGCGAAGCAATTCCCGGTAATTTCAGCATTTGTTTTCTTTTTTGCGGGATTGCTTCACTCACTCCGTTCGCTCGCAATGACTAAATGTTGTTATTTCGCTGTCATTTCGACCCTGACAACAAAGTCGGGGGAGAAATCTTTTACTCACTCTAAAAAAGATTTCTCACCCCTCTCCAACAAGTTGCACTCGGGGTTCGAAATGACAATTTGGAATTGACAACGTACGAAGCACAAAGAACAAACGACTAAAACAAATCCGCGAAAATCCGTTGCATCCGCGCAATCCGTGTTCTATTAATCAGCTTATTTATTTGCAATGATAAAATCAAAAAGAAATCACGAGTTAGTAAATTTACTTACGTTTTTTGTTTTTTCTTTTTTGCTGCGGGGAAAAGAATGTTGTTCAGTATTAATCGATAACCCGGAGAATTTTTATGCAAACTTAAATCGGTTGGTGGGTCGCCAACTGCGTGTCGGTAATCTTCCGGATCGTGTCCACCGTAAAAAGTAAATGTTCCGCGTCCGTAATTTCCGTGCAAATATTTTACCTGATCCGTTCCTTCGCGTTTTGCAAGAATTACAACCGATTTTTTAATATACTCTTCGTGAAACATTGTTGTTTGTCCCATAAATCCGTGAATAACATTAACGTGATCTTGCGTAAGCATTGTTGGAACAGGATCGTACTTTGCAGAGAAATCGAAAAGAGTAAAATAATCGGCGTCTTCCGGGCCTATTTCGGTTGGAGAAACATCAATATTACTAAACTCGTAAACGTAGGGATTCATTTCGAGCGTAAAGTTTGTAAAGGCGAGCGTGTTTGAGAAATCCAATTTTTTTTGTGCATCAGGGTCCGGTGGGTCGCCGTCGTACATTCTGTCAACTATATCAACGTTCATTGCAGCAAGTGCAATATCGTAAGTATCGGTAGCGGAACACATCGCGAAAAGAAATCCACCCGAAGCAACGTATTTTTTTATTTCCGAAACAACAGCCTTTTCCATTTCGGAAACTTTCTTAAAGCCGAGTTTCTTCGCTTCGGATTCGTAAAGGTTTTGCCTTTCAATGTACCAACGAGCATTGTGAAAACTCGCGTAAAACTTTCCGTATTGTCCGGTAAAATCTTCGTGGTGTAAATGTAACCAATCGTAATTGGAAAGTTTACCGTTTAGAATATCGTCAATCCAAATTTTATCGTACTTTACACCGGCGTATTCCAGCACAAGAGTTACGGCATCGTCCCAAGGTTGGAAATTCGGTGGAACGTAAACGGCAATTTTCGGTGCTTTTTCGAGACGAACAACGCTTGTGTTGTGCTCATCGCTTTGAACGTAAGCATACAAATCAACCGCTTCTTGTGAAGTTAAAGGTTTAAATGCAACACCATTAATTCGGCAAGTTTGTGCAAGTTTATCCGAATAATCCAAAAGGAAAGAACCACCGCGGTAATTCAAAAGCCAATCCGCTTTGCCTCCTTCGAGCAAATGGTTGAATGTAATTCCGTACGCCTTAAGGTGATCGGTTTGCTTTAAGTCCATATAAATTAATAGTTTCGCTTGAGCGAAAATCACTTGAGTAAATATTATAAAAATTATTAACTTCATCTTGTTAAAATAAATATTTAATTTTTTTGCAAAAAAAATTATAAAATTTAAGGATTAATGAAAATGAAAAAGCAAGAAATTGTAAAAAAAATATTTAAAGAACTCGGAATTAAATCAACAAAAAACGACTTTTCAGAAGGAAGCACGGTTACAAAAAATGCTCTATTAAAAATTTTCGAAAAATTATTGCCCAAAACAAAAACGCTTGGCAAACACAAATTATTTTTAATTATTTGCATAATATTAAATTTTGATTTAAACGATTGTAAAAAGTCTTTTTCAGAGGGCGGTACAATTACCAAAAATGGATATAATGAAATATTTGAAAAATTGAAAAAATAACTTTTTAATAATCGCTTTTTTGAATGGAATTTTCAAAATCTTGATAAATTATTTAATTAACCTCTCTAACATTGCTGGTAACCTTGAACCGGGAAATTTTTTCAAATATATTTTAACAATCTTTTTTGCCTTTTCGTTTCTATTGTATGCCATTTCATAAAAAGCCCGTCTAACCAACATTGTTTTTACGAATTGCTCAATTTGTTTTACGTAACGGTTTTGCGGTGCATTTTCGAAACGTATTGAAAAATTTTTAACCGGCAAATCG
>CAYZGB010000148.1:0-5296 GCA_964477915.1 uncultured Melioribacter sp.
AAGGAGAGAAAATTTCCTACCATTTAATCGATGTTTTTGAACCAACGGAAGAATACAATCTTGTAAGATTTATCGAGGATTACAACACCGCTTTTACGAAGATAATTTCCAGCAATAAAATTCCGTTTTTAACAGGTGGCACAATGCTATTTATCGATGCAATTTTAAGCGGTTACGAATTAAATAAAGTGAATTTTGAAAATGCGAAGAAGAAATATGAAAAATTTACAAATGAACAATTGCGTGAAAAATTGTTGAAAATTTCTTCACGGCTTCACAACACAACCGATTTAACCGATAGAGAAAGAATGATTAAAGCTTTGGTAATTGCAGAAGAAAACGACGAAAGGATAATTTCGCCAATAAAATCGAACTCACTAAACATTTGTATTTTGCCGGAACGGAAAATTATTTATCGCAGAATTGATGAACGATTAAGCAAACGATTAAAAAACGGAATGATTGAAGAAGTAGAGAATTTGGTAAAATCAGGCATTTCGTTTTCCAAACTTGAATTTTTCGGATTGGAATATCGTTATATTTCAAAATATCTGAAAGGTGAACTTAATTACAACGATATGAAACAGAAACTCGCTTCGGCAATTAAAAATTTTGCGAAAAGACAAATTACTTGGATACGGAAAATAGAGAAGAAAGGAATGCCGATATTATTTTTTAACTCACCGGATGAAAAAGAAATTTCCGTTGCAGTTCAAAATTTTTTGAATGATTTGAATGCAAGATGAAACAATATTCTATTGAAACATTTCTTGAAAATCTTCCCGAAAAAGTTTTAAGGTACTTAAATAAGTTTTCTACTTTGCCTAAAGATCTTTACCTGCAATCAAAGAGAAAATTTGAGATGATTGTAGTTGTTCCCACCATTAAAGAATACGAAAATATTAAAACCTTGATTTCATCGTTTAATTCAACCGATGGGAAATATCACGATAAGTTTTTAATTCTTTTTGTAATTAATAATTCGGCAAGTGCAAGCGAAGAAGTAAAGTCGGAAAATCGTAAAAGTTTTGAATTTCTAAAAAATATGAAAAATCAAACAAGTTTGAGCTATGGAATTATCGATGCATTTTCGCACGGGAACGAACTTAATGAAAAGCACGCAGGAGTTGGTTTAGCTCGAAAAACCGGACTTGACACAGCACTTTGTTTATTGGATTATTCCGAAGAAAATTTTCCCACTTTAATTTCGTTAGATGCTGATTGCACGGTTTCGAAAAATTATTTTACGGATTTGTATGAAACAATAGTTAAAAAGAAATTAAATGCCGGCTATGTAAATTTTTTACACCCAATTGATAATCAACCGTTTGCCGAAGCAATAATAAAATATGAAATTTCCCTTCGTTATTATGTTCTCGGACTTAAGTTTGCCCAATCGCCTTTCGCATATTTTTCAATAGGTTCTACAATGTTTTCGAGTTGGGTGGCTTATGTGAAAATTGGCGGAATGAACAAAAGAAAAGCCGGTGAAGATTTCTATTTTATGGAAAAGCTTGCCAAAAATTATACGATAAATAAAATTGCTAATGTTTATGTTTATCCTTCACCTCGAACTTCGTGGCGTGTTCCTTTCGGAACGGGAAAGAGCGTATCCGAAATTCAAAAAGGTTCAAACAGATATGATTTTTTGTACAATCCGCAAATTTTTGAAATCTTGAAAAAATGGAATTCTTTGTTTTTTTCGAGCAAAGTATTAACTTCGGAAAAATATCTTGGAGAAGCGAAAAAAATAAACATCGGCTTGTACGAATTTTTAGTTGAGAAAAAATTTCAGCAAAAATGGGACAAAATACTTTTCGATAACAAAAATCAACTTTCTTTACAGAAGCAAAAATTGTTTTTGTTTGATTCTTTTGCTACTTTGAAATTAATTCATTATTTACAAAATAATTATTTCAGCAATGTGAAAAATATTGATGCAATAAATTTCCTTTTCCGTAAAATTAAGATTAATCAAAATTGTAGAAACGAGATAGAATGTCTTAAATTATTAAGAAAACAAACATAAAGTATTATTCTCAAAAAAAATATAAGATTGTGATTTTGCTAACATTTATTAAAAAAAATTTGACAAATTATTTTTTTTTAGTTAAATATAACTTATGGAAAAAATTTAATAGGAAAATTTTTTTATTAACAAATTAATATGGGGTTTACCATGAAAAAAATGTATCTCTTTGTTGCTTTATTATTAGCTGCTTCTACAGCTTTTTCCCAAGTAGCAAAAAATAGTTGGGGATTTGATTTTGGATTGTCATATCCACATGCAATTAGCCAAAACGGAGGAATTGTTGGCAATATTAACTATGGTGTTTATGCCGGTGTTACCCGTTATTTTTCCGAAAGTGTTGGATTGCGTGCAAACTTGAAATATGACAACTTACAATTCAAGCAAACAAACACTAATCCTTGGACAGAAACAAACACAACAGTATTGGCTGGTGATATTGATTTCTTATATCGTTTTGTTCCTTGCGAAGCTGCATCACCTTATTTCTTAATTGGGCTTGGCGGTGTTTATGCAGATAATAGTGCAAACAATGGAAAAGCAAGTGATTCTTTCCTTGATTATGAATTTAACTTCGGTATGGGTGTAAATGTAAATATCAATGATAATTGGGATTTTACTACTGAGTTTGTTTATCATTCTCTTCCTGCATCTAATCTTGATGGTCATTACGGAACATCTGGTGGTGGAGTTCTTGGAGGAAATGAAGATACTTATATGGCAATGAATTTTGGTTTAGTTTATTACTTTAAGAAAGGTGAACCTTCCAATCTTTGCCAAATTTACGAAGGCATTAAGGCACCAGAAGTTGATTATGAAAGAATTGATAACATAGTTAAGAAAAACACTGCAAATGTTGGTGTAAACAGAGCAGAAGTTAAAGATGCTGTTGCAGAAGCAATTGCTGATTTCCACAAACAAAAAGAATCTCATAACGTTATTCTTTCCGGTGTAAACTTTGAATTTAACAGTGCCAAACTTACTGCTGAATCTTATCCTATTTTGTGGCATGCGGCAATGACATTATTGCAAAATCCGGATTTGAAAGTTGACGTTATCGGTTATACTGATAACATCGGTTCAGCAAAATACAACAAAAAACTTTCTCTCAAACGTGCAAATGCTGTTAAGAATTATCTTGTTGCTCGCGGTGTTGATGCAAGTAGAATTAACACTGTTGGAATGGGCGAAGAAAATCCGATTGCAAGCAACAAAACAGCAGAAGGAAGAGCTCTTAACAGAAGAATAGAATTTAAGATTCATAAATAATTTTTTGAAAAGGCGACGTTAGTCGCCTTTTTTTTTACCTATACCTTTAATTTTATCCGGGAGATAAAAAAGGAAAATGATAAATACAAACAACAAAAAAATAGGAGACCTCCACGGCATACGCCAAGGAGGATTTTTTATATGAAAATCAAAGCAAAAATAATTGATGAACAGGGATTAAACCGCACCATCACAAGACTTTCGCACGAAATTTTGGAACGGAATAAAGGTGCGGATAACATCGTCCTGGTTGGGATGAGGACAAGGGGAGAATTCCTTGCCAACAGAATTTCGGGAAAAATTAAAGAAATCGAGAACTTGAAATATTTGGATACAGGGGCTCTCGATGTAACGCTTTACCGTGACGATGTTCGTACTAATCTGAAACAACCGAAAATTTCGGTTACGGAAATTACCTTTGATATTACGGAGAAAGACGTAATATTAATCGATGATGTACTCTACACTGGAAGAACCGCAAGAGCAGCACTTGATGCATTGATGGACTTGGGGCGTCCGCGAACAATTCAATTCTGTGTTTTGGTTGATAGAGGACATCGCCAACTTCCGATAAAGGCGGATTTTGTAGGGAAAAACATTCCTACTTCAATTAACGAAGAGGTTAAGGTAAAAATGAAAGAAATCGACGACGAGGATGCCGTCTATCTTGTAGATATTTCGGAGGATAATTAATGCCATTAAGTTCAAGACATTTAATCGGTTTACAAAATGTTCCGCGGGAAGATATTGAATTGATTTTAGATACAGCAAAAACTTTTCGCGAGATACTTTCTCGACCTGTAAAGAAAGTGCCAACGCTAACCGGAAAAACAATCGTTAATCTTTTTTACGAAAATTCGACTCGTACGAGAATTTCATTCGAGCTCGCACAAAAAAGGCTTTCAGCCGATGTTGTAAATTTTTCCACTTCCGGAAGTAGTACAAAGAAAGGTGAAACATTTAAGGATACAATCCGAAATATCGAAGCGATGAAAATCGATATGATTGTTGTTCGCCATTCCTCGGCGGGAGTGCCGAGTTTTTTAACAAGAATTTCGAATGCGAATATTATTAATGCCGGCGATGGAAGACACGAACATCCTACCCAAGCATTGCTCGATTTTTATTCGATAATTGAAAAAACCGGAGAATCGCTTGAAGGGAAGAAAGTTTGTATCATCGGCGATATTGCACATAGCCGCGTCGCTCTTTCGAATATTTACGGATTAAAAACTCTTGGTGCAAAAGTTTCGGTTTGTGGACCTTCGACAATGATTCCTCGCGGCATTGAAAAATTAGGTGTAAAGGTTTACAACGATATTGATTCGGCAATAAAAGAAAACGAAATATTAAATGTGCTGCGTATTCAATTGGAACGGGATGCAGGGCAATCAATTCCTTCTGTTCGCGAGTATCATAAATTTTTCGGAATTACGAAAGAAAGGTTGGACAATCTGAATAAAGATGTTTTAATTTTACATCCCGGACCGATAAATCGTGGCGTAGAGCTTTCTTCCGAAGTTGCCGATGGCGAATATCAAATTATTCTTGATCAAGTAACAAATGGAGTCGCCGTGCGAATGGCGGTACTTTATCTTTTGGGAACTTTACCTGAATAGGAGAAGAAAATGAAATTTTTATTAAAAGATTTGAAAATAAAAAATTGCAATCAAGAACCGGTTGAAGCCGATATTTTAATAGAAGATGGAATTATTAAGCAAATCGGGAATTTGAATGTTACGGATGCCGAAATAATTCAAATGGAAGGGGCATTCTGTTTCCCTGGATTTTTCGATATGCACGTTCATTTTCGTGAGCCGGGATACGAGCAAGCCGAAACTTTTGAAACCGGCTCGCTTGCTGCGGCTAACGGCGGATTTACTTCCGTTGCCGTAATGCCAAATACTAATCCGGCAATGGATAATGCGGAAATTATTTCTTCGATTGTTAAAAAATCGGAAAAACTAATAACGAATATTTTTCCTATCGGAGCGGTAA
>CAYZGB010000149.1:0-5214 GCA_964477915.1 uncultured Melioribacter sp.
GAAATTTTCGGCATTAGTTACCGGCGGTAGAGAAGTGCAAGGCATATCGATAATTGTAGTAACGCCGCCGTAAGCAGCTGCGGTTGTTCCGTGTTCAAAATCTTCGCGGTCTTCAAATCCCGGCGTATTAAAATGCACGTGCGGATCAATTGCTCCGGGAATAAGTAAATTAAACTCTCCGTCAAAAACATTTTTACCATTTATTTTTTCGCCGAACTTTTCGGCAAAGCGATCTCGTTTCTCGTTTGTAGAAATTTCGCTCCAATCAAACTCATCCGATTTCCAGTCAATATTTTCAATGGTTTCGTCAAACACAATGTTTGCAACACGCAATTTATTACCACTTGTGTTTATTAAAACATTTTTTATTCTACGCATTTTATTACCTAATTTTTTTGTTTGATTAAAACGTAAAGAGCGGTTGTGAAAAAATTACGAAAGTATTTTATCGATGAAACAAACTTAAATTGTCTTCTCGGTTTTAGCCCGAATTTTATTTCGTAATTGGGATTGAAAAGGAAATATTCGGTTTTAAGAATTTCATATTCGTTCGAATTTACAATATCGTAAAATTGCTCAATTGAAATTCCCGTATCTTTTATTTCAAGCAATGCTTCAATGCGTTCGGGTGCTTCCTTAAAAAGCCGTAAAACGGAAGCGTAAACTTTTTCAGGCAAAAGATGAAAATACGGAAGGTGAGATAAAACCTTGCTCGAACAAACTTGCTGATGTCCGCCAAAAGGATTTTGCCACGGCGGAAAGCCAATAAATACAATACCTTCGGGCTTTAAGAATTTTTTCAATTCATTCAAAAACTTTTTTTGGTTTGGAATATGTTCAATTGTATCGCGCATTATTATTAAATCGAATTCACGCTCGAGCGAATTAACATTGTAAATATTTTCGGCAATCAGTTCAAGATTATTTTTGTTCGGATGATTTTCGAAAAACGATTTTCCGTTTTCTATTTTCTTTTCGGATAAATCAACGCCAACGCAATAAGCACCCAAATCCAAAAACGGCTTTAAGTTTCCGCCTTCGCCGCAACCGATTTCCAACACATTAATATTTTTGTCAATTTTTATGTAATCCGTAATAAACGGAATTACATATTTTTCGGTTGTATAGACTTGTTCGTCAAAATATTTTTTTCTATTGATGTGCCGTTCCTGCATTACCGAATCCTTAAAATCCTAAATCCGTAAGGTGCAATTTCCAATGAATTAATATCAACAATTGAACCGGTAAATAAATCCGAAACATTCTTGTTTCGTAAATATTTGTTAGCAAGTTCAAAATTAGGTTTTACGTTTCTGTTGTTTCCGTTTATTACAACAAGAATCGTTTCAGCCTTGTTTTTTCTAATGTAAAAATAAATGTTGTTCGAAGGCGGGAAGTGAATAAACTTTCCGAAAGAAAAAGCGGAGTGGTTTTTACGCAAAGAAATTAATTTTTGTAGCGAATGAAAAATTTTATTTTCGATTTCAGTTCTTCCTTTTTCGGAAAAGGCATTTCGTTTATCGGTTTTCCAGCCGCCTGGGAAATCGGAACGAATTTTCCCGTCACTCTTTCCGCCTTTCATTCCAATTTCATCTCCGTAAAGAATTTGCGGTATTCCACGCGATGTTAAAAGAACGGCAAAAGCGGTAATTACTTTTTGAACATTTCCATTGGCAATAAATAACGGACGCACCGTATCGTGATTGTCAATAAAAATCAAGTGTTTGTTTTCGGGTGCGTAAATAAAATCCTTACAAAACATATTGTAAAGATGATTTGGATTCCCTCTACTTAAAAATTCCACAATTGCATCACGGAAAGCAAAATCGGTAACAATATTAAGTTCGGCGTTTTTATTACCGAATTTATTGCCTTTCAAATAAGGTGCAAGAAATTCAGGTTCACCGCTCCAAACTTCTCCTACCAAAGAAATATTAGGATATTCCTTCTTCAATTCTCTAATCATTTTCGAATAAAAATCTTGATTTACGTATGCATAAGTATCTTCGCGTATTCCGTCAATTCCGGCGTATTCAATCCACCAAATCAAATTTTGAATAAGATAATTTGCAAGATGCTCGTCATTCTGATTCAAGTCCGGCATCCCGTCAACAAACCAACCTTCGCGAAGATGACGAACTACAACGGAATCGGAATGAATATCGAACGGTGCCATTTTATCGTGCATCGCTTGCAAGTGTTTTTTCGACGTTCCGTGGAACCAAGTTTCGGTAGGCGGATTTTTCACCCACTGATGATTAATCCCAACGTGATTGGAAACGTGGTCGTAAATAATTTTCAAGTTACGTTTGTGTGCTTCGTGTACAAGTTTTTTGTACAATTCGTTTGTGCCGAAGCGTGCATCGATTTTATACAAATCGGTTGCCGCATATCCGTGATAACTTATCGGCATATTGTTTTCGAGAAGCGGATTTATCCAAATTGCGGTTGCACCTAAATCGGAAATATAATCGAGATGAGAAATAATGCCGGCAATATCACCGCCGTGCCGTGCAAGTTCATCGTTTCTGTTGAATTGATTAGGCAAACCGTTGATGCTTTTATCGTTGGTTGTATCGCCGTTCGCAAATCTATCGGGTGTAATTAAATAAATAATATCCTTTTCGTTAAAGCCGGAATGGTTTTCCGCTTTTTCTTCCCGTTGGGAAATAGGGAAAACAAGTTTCTGCTTTTGATTGTTCTTTGAAAAGATTATCTGATAATTGCCGGGGGGAATATTTTCCGCCAGTTTAAGATTAACGAAAATGTATTTCCCCGAATAATTAGTTGAATATTTTTCGATTTTAATTTTGTTTGATGACGAGCTAACTTTTACCGAGTCCAAATTTTTTCCGTAAACCAAAAGCTCAATAGAATTGTGTTTCATTCCAGTCCACCAATTCGGCGGTTCAATTTTATTTACGGAAAAATCTTGAGTTAGGTTTATTGAATTTAAGATTAAAAGAGCAAGTAAGAAAAAAATATGTTTACCGTTCAAAAGAATTTCTTTTCTCATTTTAATTGTATAAATATCTTTTGATTTTGTGCGTAGGTGTTTTAACAAAAGGCTCAACTTGTTCTTCGATTGCGTTTAATTTCGAGAATGTAGGAACGCGCTCGTTTGTAAAGCGGAAAATTTCTTTCAGCAATTCCGCCTTAATTTTATTAGCCTCGGCAATATTCAATTTGGAAATCGAATATTCGTCGTCCAAATATTCGGGATTTAAATAAACAAGTGCAACAATTTTCCCATCGCGATTAACAACCAAAGATTCACCGGTTGCCGGATGACGATTAATTACTGTTTCGATTTCTTCGGGATAAATATTTTTTCCGTTCGAACCGAGGAACATATTTTTGCTTCGTCCTTTAATGAACAAATAACCGTCCTTATCGATTATTCCCAAATCGCCGCTTTTGAACCAGTCGTCATCGGTAAAAACCGTTGCTGTTCTTTCGGGATCTTTGTAGTAACCTTTCATTACGTTCGGACCTTTGATTTGAATTTCGCCTTCAATTTGTTCGGGATTTTCGCTATCGATTCTTACGGAAATTCCTTTTAACGGATAACCTGCGGAACCGAGTTTTGTTTCGTCAACATCGGAAGCGGTACACAAAGGAGAAGTTTCGGTTAAGCCGTAGCCCATTGCGTAAGGGAATTTTGCTTCGCGTAAAAAGTGTTCGACGTCGCGCGCCAAAGGTGCTCCGCCAAGAGCAAATAGTTTAAGTCTTCCGCCGAAAGTATCGAGTAATTTCTTTCCTGCTTTTTCGTTAATTCTTTTTCTTACAAACGGAATTTTATAAACCGTTCGCAAAAGTTTTGAAGAATTAATTTCACGAAAAATTTTTCCGCGAACAATTTTTTCGATAATAAGCGGAACGGAAACAACAACGGTCGGACGAACTTTACGCAAGGCAGGAATTAGAGATGCCGGTGTTGGCGGTTTATCGAGATAATAAATCGTTGCTCCTAAAATTAAAGGCGTTAAAAATCCAACCGTAGATTCCATCGTATGAAACAAAGGCAAAAGCGAAAGCATTACTTCATCTTCTTCAAACTCAATAAAAACGCTCGTTGCAAGTGCATCCGAAACAATGTTTTTATGCGTAAGCATTACTCCTTTCGAATTACCGGTTGTCCCCGAAGTGTAAACAAGCAAAGCCAAATCATTTTCATTTATTTCGGGATTTTTTAATCCTACAAAATCAAGTGCCAAATCGAGTGCCTTTTTGAAACTCTTTTTCCCTTCTTTAATTGCGGTTTTAATTAAATCGGGATTTTCTTCATTTGGTGCGATTGAAAAATCTTCAATAAAAATAACGGTTTCGATGTTTTTACATTCTGTATCGGCAAATTTATCGTACAATTTTTTCGAAACAAATAAAGCACGCGATTCCGAATGCATAAGAATATGCTTTATTTCGTATGGCTGAAATTCTTTCATAATAGGAACAAGAATCGCACCGATTTTTGTAACCGCAAAATACGCAACGCCCCAGTTTACTTGGTTTTCTGCTAGTATTGCAACTTTGTCCCCTTTCGAAATTCCCTGTGCTTCAAGAAATGTTGCTATTTTGTTAATTCTTTCGGCAAAGCGAGCATACGTGAGTTGTTCCCCGTTAAGGTTTACCAAAGCAAGTTTGCCGGCGTGTTTTTCAGTTGTTTTATCGATTATTTCATTTAGCGTTTGTTTTGATATTTCTTCTGCTTTTAACATTAAATAACTCTTTATTATTTAAAATGAATCAATTTTTAAAATACAATCAAAAATATTCTTTTTCATAGTTTTATTTCTAAAAAGTGCTTTGTCCTTTGTCCGTAGTTCTTGGTCATTTACAGAGATCAGTGCTTGCTTCTCCGAACGAAATTGTATTTCGTTCGGGACTAGCAAACGAAACTTTGTTTCGAACGGAAGAAATCAACTCTGAAAGCTGAATAGTTTACACCAACTTCTTTTGATTCCAAAATTTTCAGTTCACAGTTCACCGTTCACTGCTCACAGATTAAAGATTCCGTTCCTACGGAGCTTCGAATTTTGCGTTTTCTGTTACTACAAATATTTCGTCCCTACGGGACTTTGGTTTAATTTCGCTGTCATTCCGAGAAGCGGAGCGACGAGGAATCTTTAACTCTAAATTGATTTCCAATGCAGTTTTTTAAGATTTCTCACCCTTCTTCCGACTTGTCGGAATCGGGGGTTCGAAATGACAATT